>JBKCXA010000708.1:0-6867 GCA_046316935.1 Prosthecobacter sp. | reverse complement strand
ACATCGACGTGAACGAAGAAGGCTACCTGACCGACATGTCGCAATGGAACGAGGCCATCGCTGCCGCGATCGCGGTGGAAGAGGGCATCGGTGCGCTGACGGACGGCCACATGAAGGTCGTGCGTTATTTGCGTGAGCAGCAGGCCAAGGGCGCGGCGTTGACCATCCGCAGCATGGGCAAGAGCGGTGTCGTGACGACGAAGGAGCTCTACGATCTCTTCCCCGGCGGCCCTTTGAAGAAGTCTTCCAAAATCGCCGGCATCCCAAAGCCCGTCGGCTGCATTTGATGAACGTGAAACCTGAAACTTGAAACTCTTATGACCGACGACAAACAACCTGTGAAAAAGATGTCCATCATCGTGAGCCGCGGCTCACTGGATGGGATTTACCCGGCGCTGATCATGGCGAATGGCGCACGCATGGAGGGCATCGAAGCCTCGCTGTTCTTCACCTTCTTTGGCTTGAACGCACTGGCGAACAAGACACTCGACAGCCTCAAGGTGGCCACGGTGGGCAACTCCGCGCTGAACATGGCCATGCCGATGCTCGGCCTGCCGATGACGATGCCGTTTCCCACCTGGATGGGTGCCCTGCCCGGTGTGTCCGCCTTTGCGACGCATCTCATGAACAAGGAGATGGAGAAGCTCGACATCCCGCCCGTGCGCGAGTTCCTGGAGCTCATCTCCGACTCCGGCGGCAGGATCTATGCCTGCAAGCTGGCGATGGACATGTTCAAGCTGAAGAAGGAGGACCTCATGGACCGCGTCGATGGCGTGCTCACCGTCGGCGATTTCTACAACGAGTCCGCCGGAGCGGGCACGCACATCCTTTTCACCTGAGCCATGCCCGCGCTCTGCAATGACGCCGCCCGCTGCGAGGTGATGAACCTCGCGTGGGCCCCCGGCGGCCACGGCCCCTACCTCGTGCGGCAGGAGGGCTATCTGCCTGACAGCACCGATTTCCGTGCGCAGCGCTTCCTGCTGCAAAAAGACGGTCGCTGGCTGCTGAACCTCGCCTTTGTCATGCTGCCGGAGGCCGAGCAGGAGGCGCAGTTGTTTCATTCGCTCACAGACGTGCTCGTGCTGCTCGATCAGATCGCCGGACAACCCGCACGGGCCGATGCCAGCCTGCCACCCGGAACGAACGCCGATGAACTCATGGCCCACTTCGAGCAATGCACCCACCGCATCCTCCGCGGCATGCGCACGTGCTCGACGGTGGCGCTGAAGTAGCTAAGGGCGCAGCGACCTTGCCTCACACTCGAGAAAGGCCATGCGCTTGATGCCTGGGCGGTCCTTCGGGGTCCACATGGCCAGGAGTCTGGTGGTTCCGACGGTGAGCGTAAGTTTCGTTTGCAATTCCACGTGCTCAAAATCGGTCAAAGGCACTTCGATGTTTTTGCCTGTCTGGAGGTCCTTGATCTGTTCTCGATGGATCGAGGGCGGAGAGATGTCTTGATGAATCGACAGCTTCACCCGCAGGGTTTCGGTGGTGTTGTCGAGTTCCGAACTGGCCTCGAAAATGAGTCCTGTCTCACGCTCCTCGGTGGTCACATTGGGCGTGCCATCGGCTTTGACGTTCAATTCGCGCAGATGCGTGTGCGCGGTCGTCTGTTTGGTCGATGCCGGCGTCCCGGGTTTGGTCTCGACATGCGCGAAGGCCACATCACGTGCCTTGCCGGAGGCGAGCAGGTTTTGCAAAGCGCCGCGATGATCCGTAAGGTCCAAAACCGAGTCGGCAAGCTTGGCTGCTTCTCCATCTGGTGCCTCAACGATCCGCAAAGTCAGGCCGATCGTTCTTGCCTCTTCACGCAACACAGCGTCCACAAACTGATCGACGAGGTTTAGCTCCTCGGTCGTGCTGCGAATGAGGAGAGTATTCGTGGCAGCAGAGTAACTCGCTGACGCGCCGTCAGCGTGAAATAGGCCTGATGACATAAGCCAGTTTCCCACCACATCCGGCTCACGAGAGCGGGGCATCGCAAACGGATCGGGTGTTACTTCCGGACGCCGGAACATTCGTGGAGCAGGTTTGTTCAAGACGTCTTTTGGCACCCGGAAAGATCGTGTTTCGAGTTTTTCCGCCTGCGTGGACTGCCAAGGTTTCAACCAGTGCAGAACCCGTTTGGGAGGAACCTGCAAGACCTGCCTGCAACGCACAAAAGCAGCGTGACAGATGTTTCGCTTATCCGATCCCGAGAGGCCTTGAGGCCTCCAGAAGCCGAGAAAGCGAGTGGAACCTTCCCTCACGGCAAAATCCCGCGTCACGAAGGCGCGGTGAAAGTCAGTGAAGGGCAGCTCAAAATCCCGCGGTGGGTCTGCCTGACGAAATGCGGCCAGCCGGCGGGTTTCGGGAGCAGAGTCATATTCCAGACGCAGGCCGGCCCAGCTCAGGGCGAGGTCATTTTGAGTCGCGAGGTTTAACCGCACCTCGGTTCCGACCAACTGACGTTCGATGACCAGTGAGGGCCTTGCTTGAGCATCGAGATTCAAACCATTCATATAGCCGTGATCCCTGCCGCAAAAGAAGCGGGCATCCTCCGCACCTTCCAGCCAGACACTTTCCAGCCGAGCGATCTCTTTGTTGGCCAGCGCCTCCGCTGCTTTCTGCCACAGCCGTTCGTGATTCGCCGATTGAACGGCTTCGGCGCTCATGCCAATCCAGAAAGCCTCAGGAGCTTTCAGCACCTCGATGAGGAACTGCGGTGCCTTGGGTGCTTTGCGGACCAAGCCGGCCAGCATCGCATCGATGCGCTCAATATTCTCCGGAGTGTTGGTGATGTGCAGCCCATCGTCTTTGAACTCGAACAGACTGTCAGGGTGATGAGGAATGCCCTGCCGCAGCAAAAACAAGCCGAGTGGACCAAGATTGGCCTCCTTCACCATGGCGCGTTCCTGCTCACTCGCCATGCGTTGGAAGAGGCGCTCAATCGCAGGCGTGCGCGGAGGGATTTCCGCCATTTCCAGCAATCCTGGTGGCACTGGCCGCACCACGCTGCGCACAGCCGGCGTCAAGTCAGCGGGTTTGATGTCGAGCGAGGACGGTGGCAGAACCGGAACGATACGTGCGGTGAGAAACACTGCCCAGGCCAGATCATCCTCGCCGGGTTGGGTGGTGCCCGGTTTTGGCATCATACCGATGAGACGAGTTTTGCCATCGAGCACCGCGGCGCTCGTTTGAAGATGCGCCATCTGCCATTCAGGGATGGGAAACGAGGTGATCTGACCTGAAACCGGCTCGGTCACCTTGAGCTCACGTTTATGACCATCTCCTGAGTCCATCGCGAGATGCACGCGTGACTCCACTGCTTCGCCATCGGCCATGATGACGGGTTCCATCTCCACGATGAACCCCGTGGCACGCCGCTCGTAAGGAACACTGATCCGCCGTCCGGCATCCCACTCTAGCCCCGTGCAAAAAGCATGGTCTGTGATGCTTTCATGAGTGGCGCGCTTGCCTGATGGATTCTCGATGAAAGCCTCCTGGACCAACCGGACTTTGCCATCGGTCTTCGACACGGCTGCCAACAGTTTTTTCAACGCTTCAGTCACATCCGGGCTGGAAAGCAATGAACTCAACCGGCTCGGCAGTGCCTCGATCACCCGGAGGTGGAATCGGATGGTTTTACCCTCCTGTTTTTGTAACTCCTCGATCAAACTGGCGACAAGATCGATGTTTGCAGCCGTATTGCGGATCGTCAAAGTGCCGGTGGACACATCCCAGAATGCTTTCGCTCCTTCGGGAAAAGTGATTCCGAATGATTGAAGCACCTCATGCGAGCACGGAATGGGTGGCTGGGTTCCATCCGACGTCGAAACTGCGGGGGTAGCAAACGGATCGGCTGCCAAGGCCTCCCGCTTTTTGCCCTCGGGAAGCATGAAGTCCGAAGGCACTCGGAAAGCACGCTCCTGCATCGAGCCTTGCTGTGCATGAATATCCACACCTGCGCTAAGCAGGAGGATTAACAAAATCCGAGATTGCCACGACATGAGGGCAGAATAGTGAGCCCTTGGCTGTTCAGGCAATCACAAACCTTGGCATCTCGTCGGCAGCAGGCTGCCGAGAAGATTCAAAAGCCGGAAGTCCGGCGTTTTTCGTGATTCCAGTGTTCGACATTGCGTCCGGCTTCGTCATTCTCCGGGCCTCATGTCCAACTTCCGACCCCTTTTCTCCGCGCTGAAGACCGAGATGCAAAAAGCCATCGTGGGCTATGACGAGATGCTCACGGATGTGCTGGTGGCGATTTTCTCCGGCGGGCATGTGCTGCTAGAGGGGGTGCCTGGGCTAGGGAAGACGTTTTTGGTGCGGACGCTATCGCAGGTGATCGGGCTGGAGCCGGGTCGGGTGCAATGCACACCGGACCTGATGCCGGCGGACATCCTTGGCACGCACATCGTGGACGAAGACGAGCGTGGCCGCCGCATGCTGCGCTACGAAAGAGGCCCGGTTTTTAAAAACCTGCTGCTGGTGGATGAGATCAATCGTGCCACGCCGAAGACCCAAGCGGCCCTGCTGGAGGTGATGCAGGAGCGCTGCGTGACCACGGGTGGGGAGCGCCACCTGCTGCCGGAGCCTTTCCTCGTGCTTGCCACGCAGAACCCGATGGAAATGGAGGGTACCTACCCGCTGCCAGAGGCCCAGCTCGACCGCTTCATGTTCAAGATCAAGGTCCCCTTCCCTGACCTGGACTCGCTGGTGGAGATCTCCCGACGGACGACGGGCTTCACGGAGCCGAAATTGACCGCCCTGGCGAGCGGGGCGCAGCTCATCGCCCTCCAGCACGAGCTGGCGCAGATGCCGGTGGCTGATCCGGTGGCTCACTATGCCTCGCGACTCGTGCTGGCGACGCATCCGGAGCAGCCGGACGCCCTGCCAGAGGTGAAGCGCTATGTGAGCTACGGCAGCAGCCCTCGCGGTTTGCAGAGCCTGATTCGCGGTGCTCGTGTGTGGGCGGCGGTGCAGGGCAGCACGGCGGTGTCCACCGATGACGTGCGGGCCATCGCCCAGGTGGCGCTGCGGCATCGCATCATCCTGAATTTCGAGGGCGAGGCGGCCCAGGTGAAGGTGGATGACCTCATCACGAAGCTGCTCGACCAGGTCAAAACGCCGGCGGCTGAAGCGGCATGAGGCGGAGAGCTACTTCGTGAGTGGAAACTGAGCCTGTAGGAGCTTTTCTGCTTCTTCCAAAGCTGCCTTGTCAGGCGGATTCGCGATGACGTTTTGGAGTTCCGGCTGGTCGGAGGTGTGATCGTAAAGCTCGCGGGACTCGACGGCACCCGTTTTCCAGTTTCGCCACTCGGTGTAGCGCCACTGGGCGGTGCGGATGCTGTAGCCCATGTGCGTGGGTTGCTTGTCTGGCGTGCGATCAGGATAGGCCGGGCGTGGATGCTGGGTGAAGGCGGCCGGTTTGACCGAGGTGGCGGGATTTTCGAGCACGGGCATGAGGCTGGTGCCTTCGAGGCCGGGCACGGGTGGGAGGCCGCAGAGGGCGCTGAGCGTGGGGAAAATATCGAGCATCTCGGCCATCGCGGCGGTTTGCACGCCACGCTGCTTCGCCTGCGGCGCGGCGATGATGAGCGGCACACGGGCGTCGAGTTCGAAATTGCTCGTTTTGGCCCACAGGCCATGCTCGCCGAGGTGGTAGCCATGATCACCCCAAAAGACGATGACGGTATTCTCGAGCATGCCGAGTTCTTTCATGGCGGCGATGACCTTGCCGATCTGGGCGTCCATGTAGCTGATGCCGGCAAAGTAACCGTGGCGCATCTCGGCGATCTGCTCGGGCGTGGGCTGCTTTTGGTCTGCGGGCGGGCCGAGGATCTCGGTGCTCTGGTGAAAGGCGATTTCCGGCGCATCGGTGGGCCGGGCGGGGTTCAAGGCAGGGATCTTGGAGCGCTCGTAGAGGTCCCAGTATTTTTTGGGGGCGTTGAAGGGGGCGTGGGGTTTCCAAAAGCCGACCGAGAGGAAGAAGGGGGCGCTGGTTTTCAACTCCGGCAGGATGCGAACGGCCTCGGCGGCCACGCGTCCGTCGTAATAGGCCTCGTCCGTCACGTCGTAGCACTCGCACATGCCGACGGAGCCGTATTTGCGCAGGCCCTCGGTGTGTTTGGCGTGGTTCTCCGGCAGTTCTCCACTGATTTGCGGTGTGTCGTCGCCGTGGTTGGCGTAGTGGAGGAATTCGGGGGCGGACCAGGAGCGGGGGTCGCCCTTCTCCCTGGTGTGCCAGTTATGGAAGAGCTTGCCGGTGCAGCGGGTGGTGTAGCCGTGCTCTTTGAACCAGAGCGGCAGGGTCATGACATCCGGCTTCAGCTCGCGGAAGTGGGTGCCATTCGTGTAAAGCCCCAGCGTGCCCGGACGCAGGCCGGTGAGCATGCTGGAGCGGGAGGGATTGCACACGGCCTGCTGGCAGTAGGCCCGGGTGAAGGTGGTGCCACGGGCAGCGAGGGCGTCCAGGTTGGGCGTGATGGCCGTGGAGCCGTAGCAGCCCAGCTCGGGGCGCAGGTCATCAGCAGTGATCAGCAGCACATTCGGCGGAGGGGCAGCGGCGAGGGCGAAGCAAGCCGCGAAGAGGGCAAAAAACAGCGTTTTCATGAGATGGAGGAGGCTAGGTGGTCGCGGATCTGATTGCGCACATGCCGCCAGGCCGTGCGGTGGTGGCTGGCCCAGTCGTTGAGGGCTTTTTCAAAGCCCACATCCACCCCCTCCCGCTCGCTGAGGTGCCATTTGTGACGCTGGATTTCATCGAGCTCGGCGAGGAACTCATCGTAGGGGCTGCTGGACTTTGGCGACATGGCTGGAGAGGCTGGGCAAAATGCCTGCAAACGAGGTGAAATCCGCCATTTCGCAACCCATGGGATGGAATTTTCC
>JBKCXA010000707.1:0-2590 GCA_046316935.1 Prosthecobacter sp. | reverse complement strand
TTTGCGTGCCCTGGTAGTTCGCATCATTCACTGTCGCCACGACCGCGTAGCTGCCCGCGTTCGTCGGAGCTGTGGCGGAGCTGTCGTAGGTGAAGGTGACGTTCAAACCCGCCGGGCTGGTGGTGGCGGTGACGGTTCGGGCGCTGCCGTTGTAGGTCTGCGCCAGACTGCCGAGGGTGACCGTGGCGGTGGCTTTTGCAATGGTGATACTGAAGTTCTGCGCTGACGAGGTGCCTGAGGTGTTGGTGGCGGTAATCGAACCGGTGAAAGTGCCTGCGGCTGTCGGAGAACCGGAAACCACGCCGGTCGAACTCAAGGTCAGTCCCGTCGGAAGCGATCCCGAGGCGACCGCAAAGGCGGGCACAGGAAATCCAGAGGCCGTGCAAGTGAAGGAGTAGGCGACGCCCACCGTGCCAGTTGAGGTGGGCGTGCCGCTGGTGATCGCAGGGGCTTGATTCACCGTGACGGGAACGACCTGGGAAACAGTGCCTCCATCAAGGTCCGTGGCAGTGACGGTGATATTACTCTGCCCGCCCGCCACCCCATTGATGACCAGATTGTTGCCACTGATGCTGGCGGTAACTGCGGCGGGGTTCGAATTGCCGGTGATGCTGTAACTCAGGACAGGCACCGGTGCCACGGAGGTCATGGTAACCATCTTGGTGGTGTCCATCGTCGAGCCGCTGGTGACCGGCCAGTTTGTCAGGCTGGTGTTCGCCGTGCCATTGATGTTCACAGTCTGGCTCACCCTAGGCAAGGCCGCGATCCCATCAGCCACCGTCATCCCGTTGCCGGCCACGCGGGCAAACACCGTGAAGCCTCCGTTCTGATTGTCGAGATTGCTGCTGTTGTCCGCCAAGCTGACGAAAAAGTCCGTCGTGGCGCTATTGGGGTCTCCAGGAAGTTTGGCCATCGCCACTGTGCCTCGCAGGTTGGAGATGCCCGGCTCATTGACCGGAGAGGCGGTCGTCGGCGTCTTGGTGAAGTTGTTCGGTGCCGATTGAACCTTGAAAGACCCGCCTTGGATGACGAATCCCGGCTCCGAGCGGTGAATGACAGCGCCATTGAAGTTGTTGGAGCCCGCATTCACGTAACCCAGGAAATTCGCCACCGTCTGCGGGGTGGCGGTGTTATAGAGGATGAAGTCCATGGTGCCCAGATTGGTGACGACCCGCACGGCGGATTCGGCATCTGGGTCAGAAAATTTATCACTTAACCCGATGGTCGTATTTCCGCCGGCAGTCAGTGTTTGAGGGGAGAAGGTGACGCCCGCAACTGGCGCTCCGGGGCCCCTGATTATGCGCAAAGTCAGCGTGCTGTTTGTCGTCCAGCCATTGGCAAACGTGGCCGTCATCGGGCAGTTGAAGACACCGGTGACGGTAGGCGTGCCCGAAAGGACACCCGAGGTGCTGTTGAAGACCAATCCGGTCGGCAGCCCCGTGATGTTCCAACTGGAACGTGCTGACACGGTGGTAACGGCGGCTTGGTAAGAGAAAGGTTGGTTAAAAGTGATCGGCGCGTAAGGCAGGCTGGTGAATCCATCTCGTGTCGTCGCCGTGGCGGTGTTGCTGCGAGCTGATTCAACGATGTTGCCCTGGCTGATCTCATAGGCTGCGGCCAATTGGAAATTGTAGGTCGTGCCTGGCGAGAGGCCTGTGACCGAGTAGCTCGTGGCATTTGAGGCCGCGTAGTCATAGAGGGTGTAGCTGCTGGCGGCGCTGGTCTTGACATACACGGCGTAACCTTCTTCGACTGCCGAGTTATCAACCCAAGAAAGATTGACGGTGCTTTCCGATGAAGCCGTGGCCGCGAGACTCGTCGGAGTAGCAAGAGCCGGTGTCGCCGCAGATACAACCGATGTGTAGGCCGTGGTAGCTGTTGGACTCTGAGCTGTGCCTTGGTAGGCCCGGATGCGGAAATAAAAGGTGCTGGACGGTGGAAGTGCGCCGATCAGGCCTGTGCCGGTTCCACTTCCCCAAACTGAAAAAGGACCACTGGCATTTGTGGCAATCTCAACGGAGAAGCCGGACTCTGACGACGAGTTATCAGTCCACATCACGAGGACTTGTCCGTCTGCCGAAACCTTCGTCAGCGGCGAGTTTGGCGCATTGAACGCGGTGTTGAAGGTCAAGTTAACCGTGTTGGAGAGAGTTGAACCCGAGGCATTGGTTGCACGAATCTGCAGGGCAAGGGTGTTCCAGCCGGTACCAGTGATATCGTATGTACCAGCCGATAACGTTCCCGTGCCCGCGCTGCTACCCAGTGCGAGAACCTGAAAAGCACCGCCATTAGGCGAATAGAGCAGATCAAAATTGGTCTCGTTTGCCGAATTGTCATCCCAGATTACCGCAAAGCTCGTGCTGGTCACAACAACACCCCGCAGATTGGTCGGCGCATTGGGTGCCTGGGCGCTGGCATCGGTGCTGAAACACACCAAGGCGACCATGACGGCGAGCAAATGCTTCCAGCGGTGGGGAGAAAAGAGAGATGAGGCATTCATCGGGGATTGGGGGCATTCAGGCTACCTGAACAGGACCGTCTTAGTCAATCCATCCCTGTAAAATGTTCGTTCACGAGCCTGTCATGGCAG
>JBKCXA010000706.1:0-5279 GCA_046316935.1 Prosthecobacter sp. | reverse complement strand
CAAGAAAGGCATGCGAGTCTGAATCCAGTTTGAGTTCCGAGGCCAGCCATCCTCCCCGGTTGCTGCCAAGCGCCAGACCGCGCAGAAGGGAAATCATCTTTGCAGGCTGCTTTTTCCAATCCGAATCGACTTCATGCACCGGGAGAAAAGATTGAGCCACTTCGGCGGTGCGAATTTCCTGTTCGAGGATTTTTTCGAGGAATGGTTGCCGTTCGTCAGCGCCGCGCCGCAAGATGGTGGAGGCAGCCCGCATGATCGTCGGCGACGGGCAGCTTAAGAGGGCCGCTTGCATCCACGAATCCTGCCAGTCTCGCTGATCCATGTTCCAATCCACGTTTGAGAGACTGATGATTCCCTTGTACTCGCTCTCGGCAAGTAGCGCCCAAAAACGAACGGGCTTCTCGTCCGCCATTTGGGATTCTTTGACGAAGTGGTAATGATCCAGCCACTTCGCTTGTTCGGTTTTCTGGGTGAGATAATCATCCGCAATGATTCGCATAGCTTGTTCCCTGATTTGGGAAGGAAAGTCTTCAAGCTTGATGACGTCATCAAGAATGCCCAAAGCGTTCCTGGTCGCCCACAGAGCCGAAATCCGGCCCTGCGCGGTCTTCCCGCTCTTCACCAACTCCCGCAGCGGCTCCACGGCGGCTTTGTCCTGGCGCTCAAACAGCAAACGCTGCGCAGTTTCTCGATGCCACGCGTTCGGGTGGTCGAGGAGGGCGACGAGGTCGGTGGTGCTCGCGGAGCTGAGTTTGGGGGTGATTCGTTTTGTAGTCCCGGCTTTAGCCGGTGCTTTTTCAGAGCCGCCTAAAGGCGGGACTACAGTGCGGGGAACGAGACGCCAGATTCTTCCGCGATCCCTTCCTCGCAGCAGATCGACGGCGGCGTGGATGTCGTCGGGGATGCTCCAGGGGTGCTCGATGACTTCGCGATACATGTCGCAGACGTGGAGGCAGCCGTCGGGGGCGTTGACGAAATTCACGGGGCGGAACCAGAGGTCGTCGCTGGTGCAGAAATTCTTCGTTCCATCGACCTGCACGGCTTTGAAGGTGACGCCGTCGGGCACGAGCTTCATGCGGTAGAAGAGATTCCCGGCCACGTCGGCGACGAAGGCGAAGTCGCGATACTCTTTCGGATACGCATCGCCGCGATAGACGGTGATGCCGCTGGAGGAGGTGACGACGCCAGCGCCGACGAGCTCGCTTTTCGGCAGGTGGCTGCCTTCCTGCACCCAGCGCTTCGCGCGGAACTCCCGCCAGGGCTCGGCGGGGCTGGTGCGATAGACGGGGAGCTGGTCGCCGGCCTCGGCGCAGTCGTTCAGGGCGCTGGGGACGACGAGATATGGGTTCCGCGCGAGGTAGCGATACGGCAGGACGACGTGCTGGCAGGGATTGCGGATGTTGCAGAGGAAGCGGTTGCCCCAATCATCGAAGGTGTTGCCGAAGCGTGCACCGCCGCTTTCGAGGCGCACGTCGCCGGTGCTGGGGTCGAAGGAGAAGTCGTTTCGCTTGATGGGCAGCGGTTTGAAGTCGCTCGGAATCGGCATGACGCTCTCGCTGCCGGGTACGCGCTGGATTTCGCCGCCGTTCGAGCCACCAGCGATGTAGATGCGATGGTCGAGGCCCCAGATGGGGTTGTTCATGACGGCCTGCACGTTGAGCTTTTTGAAGCCGGTGAAGATTTTTTGCCTCACATCGGCCACGCCGTCGTCATTCGTGTCCTTCAGATACCAAACATCCGGCGTGGCGGTGACGAAGATGCCGCCTTTCCAGCAGGCGGCCCCGGTGGGCCAGGAGAGGCCCTCGGCGAAGACGGTGGCTTTGTCGAAGGTGCCGTCGCCATCGGTGTCGGTGAGCAGGCGCACTTTGCCGATGTGGGCATCCGTGGGGTTTTCCTGGCTGGGCTTGTGCGCGGCTTTGTCGGTGTAGGGGTAGTCGTTCATCTCGCACACGTAGGCGCGGCCATCGGCGTCGTAGGTGATGGCGACGGGATCGGTGACGAGCGGCTCTGCGGCGATGAGCTGCATCTCGAAGCCATCGAGCACATGGAAGGTCTTCGCGGCGTTTTGCGGCTCCACGGGCGGCGTGGAGGGGAAGTCCAAGCCCCGGAGGACCAACCACGGAAGACACAGAAGGCACGGAAGGATGAAGTTTTTCATCGGAAGGACGAGCTAGATGGTTTCGGCGACATCTTGATCACGAAGTTGTCGGCCGGAACGGGTTCGATGGCTTTGAAATCTATCTTTCTGAGGGAAGCATTCCAAGCCGAGGTTTGGAAGTCAGGGTGGCTGGCTTCCACTTTCAACGGCCGATCAGGAGTAAATCGCCGTGGATATGGAAGTCGGTAATTTAGGGCTACGCCAAACAAATATCCCCAATGATACTGCCGGGTCGGAGGCAATCTGAATCGACCGTCGTTTCCAGTTCGGACCGTTTTGACCTGGGTAACTGGCGGAGGCTGCCCCTCGTTAAAAACCCGCCTCGTGTGTGAAATCCGCACAACGGCATTTGGGACCGGTGTCGCGGAACGAGCATCCACTACCGTGCCGTCACAGCCGGTCGCCACGGTCGAAACACTTGGACATGGGATGACACACCCGGAAAGGAAGAGCGAGACTGCCAGAAGTGTATGTCGCAGGACCATGCCACACCTATACGCATTTACTGACCGTGTATTCCGTGGTTGTCATCTCGCCGGTTGCGGAACGCTTGACCGCAAGATACCCTCACCGCATGACAGCGACCCTCGACCAGATCCACGCCGACCCGACGATCATCGACCGGGCGATCAGTCTTTCTGAACGGCTGGACATTCTCGCGGCGGGCATGGTCAAGGCCACGCTGATGCCGACCAAGAATGCTTCGACTGCGGAAGCGGCTGACTTCGACACCTGGCTGGCAGCGAGCACCGGTCGGGCGCGGGGCAAGCTCACCACGGAAGCACGCCTGATGGAAACGCGGGGGGATGACTGATGGCCGAAAAAACAGTCCTCGTCGATTCGAGCGTCCTGCTGGACATTCTCACGGCTGATCCGGTGTGGCTGGCATGGTCAGCCGCTGAGTTGAAAAAGGCTTGTTTGATCGCTCCGGTCATCGTGAACCAAATCGTCTGCGCGGAGATCGCTCCGTCGTTTGATTTCGACTGGCCGGAAATCGACCGCTGGCTGGTTCCCGCTTCGTTTCAGCGCCAATCGCTGCCTTTTGAAGCCAGCGTGATCGCCGCAGAAGCCCACCGGCTATACCGGAAGCGTGGAGGGACAAAGAGCAGCCCGATGCCGGACTTTTACATCGGAGCGCATGCCCAGGTGGCCGGCTATCGCGTGCTCACACGGGACGAGGGGAGGTTCAAAACCTACTTTCCAACGGTGGAACTGATTTCGCCTGCGGCACCGATGCCTTGAGAGTCAGCCTCACCTTGCAAGAAGGCCTCTCCGCGCCACACTGGCGGCCCTTTTCCCAACTGCCATGCCCAAGAAAGCCGCCTCCAACCAATCCCTCCATCGCAAACACAGTGCCTTCGTCGTCGATGGGCCGGAACGTGCCGCCAGCCGTGCGATGCTGCACGCCGTGGGCTTCAAGCGGGAGGACTTCAAGAAGTCGCAGATCGGCATCGCCAGCACCTGGAGCATGGTGACGCCGTGCAACATGCACATCGACCGCCTGGCCAAGGAGGCCGCGAAGGGCGTCGATGCCGCCGGCGGCAAATCGATCATCTTCAACACCATCACCATCTCCGACGGCATCTCGATGGGCACCGAGGGCATGAAATACTCGCTGGTCTCCCGCGAAGTCATCGCCGACTCGATTGAGACCGTCGTCGGCTGCGAAGGCATGGACGGCTACGTCGCCATCGGCGGCTGTGACAAAAACATGCCTGGCTGCATGATCGCCATCGCCCGCATGAACCGCCCGGCGGTGTTTGTTTATGGCGGCACCATCCTGCCCGGCTGTGTGGGGCCCGAAAAGAAGGACGCGGACATCGTCACCGTCTTTGAAGCCGTGGGCCAGCATGCGAACTGCAAGATCAGCGACAAGCAACTTGCGGACATCGAGGAGCACTCCATCCCCGGCGAAGGCTCCTGCGGCGGCATGTACACCGCGAACACCATGGCCAGCGCCATCGAGGCGATGGGCATGAGCCTTCCAAATAGCGGCGCCCAGGCCGCAGTGAGTAGCGACAAGCTCATCGACTGCTTCGACGCCGGCGCGGCGGTCATGAACATGATCAAGCTGGGCATCACGCCTCGCGACATCATGACGAAGGAGGCTTTTGAGAATGCCATCACGCTCATCATCACGCTCGGCGGCTCTACGAACGCCGTTTTGCACCTCATCGCCATGGCGCACGCTGCCGGTGTGAAGCTCGGCATCGATGACTTCGTCCGCATCGGCAAGAAGACGCCGGTGCTGGCCGACTTGAAGCCCAGCGGCAAGTACTTCATGAACGACCTCGTGAAGATCGGCGGCACCGTCCCGCTCATCCGCCTGCTCGTCGAGGAAGGCCTCATGCACGGCGACTGCCTCACCGTCACCGGCCGCACGATGAAGGAAAACATGCAGCGCTCGAAGATCGTGTGGCCAAAGAGCCAGACCATCGTCCGCCCGCTCTCCAATCCGATCAAGAAGGACAGCCACCTCGTCGTCTTCCGCGGCAATTTGTGCCCCGAGGGCGCGGTGGGCAAGATTTCCGGCAAGGAAGGCCTCAGCTTCAGCGGCAAGGCCAGCGTCTTCGAGAGCGAGGAGACCGCGCTGCAGGCCATTCTGAACGACAAGGTCAAAAAAGGCCATGTCATCGTCGTGCGCATGGAAGGCCCCAAAGGCGGCCCCGGCATGCGTGAGATGCTTTCGCCGACCTCCGCCATCATGGGCAAGGGTTTGGGCAAGGATGTCGCCTTCATCACCGATGGTCGCTTCAGCGGCGGCAGCCACGGCTTCGTCGTCGGCCACGTCACGCCAGAGGCCTTCGTCGGCGGCCCGATTGCCGTCATCAAGAACGGTGATCCGATCACCATCGACGCGGAAAAGCGCAGCATCACGCTGGGCATCCCGGCGAAGGAACTCAAAGCCCGTCTCGCCAAATGGAAGCAGCCGAAGCCCCGCTACACGCGTGGTGTGCTGGCGAAATACGCCAAGCTCACATCCGACGCCAGCCACGGCGCGGTGACGGATTTGGGGCTGTGAGCCCTTTTTGCGAGCCATGATACTCCAATCTCCAGCGCCTCTGATCTCCAGCCAGATGGCGTGGTGGGAGGCGGCGTTGTGGATCAGCCTGCTGCCGCT
>JBKCXA010000705.1:0-3545 GCA_046316935.1 Prosthecobacter sp. | reverse complement strand
GTCGGTGCTCTCCGCCGCACTAAGCGCCTGATGCGCCGTTGGCATCGCGATGGCTTTGTCCTTCTTCGCGGCCTCCGCAGGCTTTTCGCCAGCCTTTTTCGCCTCCGGCTTCTTCTCCTTGGCTGCCTTCAGTTGGCTCTGGAGATCGGTGACGCGCTTTGCCAGCGGCGCGAGAGCACTCGCGGCCTTTTCGGGGTTCAAAGGAGCCCCCAGCACGCGCTGCTCGGTGAGTCCGTCGATGATCGAGCGAAACGGCATCCAGGTGGCAAGCTCCTGCACATCATCACGACGATCACCGACATGCATCAGCGAGGCTTCGAGGTCATTGCGCATCAAAACGAAGTCGATCTGCTCCTCCGGCGAGAGTTTGGCAAAATCGAGCGCCGTCAGCTTCTTCAGCCAGCCCTCCAGCATCTGCTTCTCGCGATCCAACGACCGGGCGGCGTCGCCCGTGATCGACCAATGACGGCCGAGCAGGCTCGCATCCGCGCCATATTGCTCGATGAGCACCCGCGGCGGCCCCTCGGCGCAAGCGACGGAGGCGGAGAGAAGAAAAAGTAGAGATCGGATCACGGCGTGAGTGGACTGGAAAAAGCCGCCCAAAGCAAGCGAGGCATGCGATGGGCCATCTACCGCCAATCGTCACCTCGATGGCTGAAACGATCTTGAATGATCAAATCACGCCACGCTGCCTTTTCAGTCAAAACGACCTGTGAAGATGCGTCCGGAGGACTCAACCACACTCACTTGGCCCACTCCACGACCTGCCCGTCCTTCACGAGCCGTGCTTTTAGCTTCTCGTATTCGACCTCCCACACATTCTGGCCGTTCTCGATGGCTATCACGGCGGCGGTGGCGGCGCTTTGGCTGGTGATCATGAAAACCGGTTCCATGCGGATGCTGGCAAAGGCGGTGTGGCTGGCACTCAAAGCGAAGGTGACGAGCAGATTCGTGCACTCGCTCTTCTTGGGCACGATGGCGTCGTAGCCGATTTGATACGGCCCAAAGCCCCCGCGACCGCCTGCGAGCTTACCTTCGCGGATGACGACGCCGTCTTTGACGATGCGGCGGATCTCATGCACGTCTGTGCCGTAGCTGCCGAGGCCGATGGACTTCGGCGCGAGGGTTTTGCCGAGGGTGTGATGCTCCGTGAGCACGAGATCGCTCACCATGCGCCTCGCCTCGCGGATGTAGAGCTGGTGCGGCCAGCCGGCGGTGTCGGGAAACTCGTCTTTGGGCAAACCGAAGCGCTGCATGTCCTTCCGCACCTTCTCCGGCACGCGTTTGTCTGTGGCGAGGAAGTACAGTAGGCCGCGATGGTAGGTCTCATGCTTCTTGGCGATCTTTTCGCGCTCCGCGTAGCTCGCATTCGGCCAGGCGTGCGAGGCGCCGGGCAGATTGCCGCCAAAGGTGGCGGTGTTGAAGTCCCATTTGTCGTTCGGCAGCGGGTCGTGTTTGGAAAACCAGCGCAGGTCCATGTCGTCGCCGTTTTGCAAACAGGCCTCGATGAAGCGGGCGACGATCTCATAGGTCTTCGCGTCGTAATCGGCGGGTGGCGTGATGGGCAGGCGATCCGCCGCGGTGGTGAGGCAAAGCCGGTAACAGTAGGCCTGCACACCGGGCGCGGGATCGCCAGGCTTGCCGACCTCGTCGAGTTCGATCAGCGACAGCACGCCGCTGTCGGGACAACCGAGCGCGACATACGGATCGAGCGGGAAATCACGATCCCACACGCCCTGACCACCTTTCACGCGACCATTCGCCCCCGGCTGCAAGTGACCGCTGCGCGGCTTATACTTCGCGTCGTATTGAATGCCGTTGAAGCTCTCGCCATACTTTGCATTGCCCTCGCGCATCAAAGTGAAGCTCACACCGGCTTTCGCCATCAAATCGCCTTCGTAAGTCGTGTCGATGAATACCTTGGCGCGGATCACATCGCCGTTTTCGAGGGCGATGGAGGTGATGCGGGCACTCTTGCCCGCACTTGGGCGGCCAGGAGTGGCCGCCTCACTTTTTATCGCCGAGGCCAGTTTGGCATCCCGGAGCACTTTCACGCCTGCTTCCTTCACCATCTCCTCAAACACCCGCTCCGCCTGATGCGGCTCGATGGCATAGGCACCGCCCGTGGCAGGGCCACCGGTGCTTTTAAAGGGCTGATCCCACTCCAGCTTCTTCCCATACTTGCCGACAAGCCGCGTGAAATACTCGCGAGCGATGCCGCCGACACTTCGCGGGTCGCCAATATCCACGGCGCTGAGCCCGCCACTCGTCATGCCACCGAGATGCTTGCCGGGTTCAGCAAGGATGACCGTCTTGCCCATGCGAGCGGCCTGCACGGCGGCGCTGACACCGCCGGAGGTGCCGCCGAAGACACACACATCGGCTTCGTGAATGGCGGCGAAGGCTGAAGAGGTGAGAAGAAGGAAGAGCAGTGACTTCATGGTTGTTCGAGCCATTCGAGATTGAAGCGGGCCACGGTCAAACCGGAGCCTGCGAAGCCTGGTTTGGTGCCGCGACCGTAAAAGCAGAGGATGGTGCCGTTTTGAGTCACAGCGATGTCGGAATACATGCTGGGGCCGTCTTCGAGGAGTTTGTTGACGGGCCAGGTCTGACCTTCATTGGCACTGAGTTTGATGCTGACGTTTTTGCGGGCACGGCTTTTGCCTGGCTCGGGCGTGCCTTCGCGACCGCCCTCGAGGTTGTGCGGGTTCGAGAAGAGGAAGAGGCGCTTGCCGCCGTGGTCGTAGCGGACGATGCCGGCCATGCAAATCGGCTCCAGCAGAGCATCATCAAACTTCGGCGTGGTCCAGTTCGTGGCGCCATCGGGACTGGTGGTGATGAGGCGGCGATGCGCTTTGGACTCGCTGCGCACGTTGAGCATCACCCGACCGTCATTGAGTTCGATGGCGACGGTTTCGTTCGGGTTGATCCATTCATCCGTGCAGGGCACGGCGATGTCACCGGCCTTCCAGGTCTTGCCTTGGTCATCGCTGTAGATGGTGGCGGTGACGCTGGGGCGGTGCGCGTTGCCACCTTCACCCGTGGAAAGCCACACGGGCACCACGAGGCGTCCGGTTTTGAGCTGGATGCTATGATTCGGGCCGGTGGCGAGCACCTTCCAGGCATAGTCTTTTTTGAAAGCGTCGAAGGTGGCGGTGATCTCGACCGGCTTTGACCAGGAGAGGCCGTCGTCCTCGCTGCGCTGGTAAAAGGCCCGCTCGTATTCGAGGCAGAAGAGCATGTGAACGGTGCCGTCATTGCCCGCGATGAGCACCGGGTTGTTGTAGGTGACCTGCGTGGTGTCCACGTTTTTGAGGCGGAGAGCGAAGGGGTTCTTCTGCTTCGGCCCGGGCACATCGGCGATGCTTTGCGGCTTGCTCCATGTTTTGCCGTCATCGGTGCTGCGGCGCAGCAGGATGCGGATGTCCGACCAGTCACCGCCGCCCTTGCGTGCCTCACACCAGGCCAGCACGGTGCCTTTGGCCGTCACGACGATGCCGGGAATATGGTAGATGTTGAAAGCGGGATCGTCGCCGGTCGTAAAG
>JBKCXA010000704.1:0-4538 GCA_046316935.1 Prosthecobacter sp. | reverse complement strand
GTCTTTGGCGGTGAGCGGCTCTTCGGCGCGGAGCTTCGCAAGAACGTTATAGAGACCCGTAAGCGTAACGTCCGAGCAAGCCGCTTGGCGCGACTTGCGATGAGCATCGAGCAACTCACCGAGTCTCCTTATACGATCAGCTCCCTCTGCGGTGCACCCTGTGTCTTCAGAAGGAAATGCGAATGGCAAGAAGCAAGTTGAGTTGATCCAGAGGGGCCGGTCCTCTAACGTAGATCCAGCTCGGAGCATCCACTCGAGATGACAGACCGAAGAGAGCGTACCCAACAACCAAGCATCCTCGGTCGCGATGACGTTTTGAAGCTCTGCGCCGAACTCAAGGTCAGCGTGATCGCCCTCGCTTAATACAGGTAGGCGAACTCGTTCGAGTTCAGCAGCACGAGGCACACATCGGCCAATGCCCGCGTTCTGGCATCGCAATCCGCCGGTTGCAGGTCGGGGATGAAGTCGGCGTAGCCGGGGAGCTTCTCTTGGAAGCTGAATTTTTCGCCCGTGTTCTCTTCGACGGCCTCACGACGCACTTCGAGCGGCGGTTTGGGCTTCGCGAAAGTGAGTTTCGCCTGTTTGGCCTCCATCTGCTGCCAATGCGCTTCACAACTCGCCTTTTCGTCCGCAGAGGGCTTGCGGCCATAGGTGAGCTCAAACACTCGCGCGATAGGATTCGCCGCTTTCTCCTGCAACACGCGATTCGCCAGCGCCAAAGCGCGGTCGTAACTCGCCTGGCCGTTGAAGAGGCTGAAGACCTGCGGTGTGACCGTGGAGACCTCACGGGCTTCGCAGGAAAAGTCCGGCGCGGGCTCGTTGAAGACCTCCATGAACGGATCGCGCAGGCCGCGAATTTTGAGCGCATACAAACTGCGGCGATGCCGCTGCTGCGGCAGCGGATTTGGCACCCACGCAGCCGCAAATGTGCCCATGACCATGCGCGGTTGCATCGCCACCTCGAGATTGATCTCCGGCCGATTCGGAATGCCGCCGAGCGTCGGGTTTAGCTCACCCGTGATGCTCAGCATCGCATCGCGAAGCTCCTCGGCCATCAGGCGGCGCGGTTTGAAGACCGCGTAGGACGAGTTTTCCAACTCGTCAGCCTTGGAACGAGTTGGAAAACTCGTCCTACGATACGCCGCACTCGTCATGATGAGCCGATGCATCTCCTTCACGCTCCAACCTTTCTCCACGAGCGTGGCGGCGAGAAAATCGAGCAACTCGGGATGCGTGGGCGTTTTGCCGGTGCTGCCAAAATTGTTCGGATTGCCGGCGATGGCTTGGTCGAAGTGCCAGAGCCACAGGCGGTTGACGATGGTGCGTGTGGTGAGCGGGTTATCCTTGCTCGCGATCCAATTCGCGAGCGCGCTGCGTCGGCCTTCGATGGCTTCGGGGAACTCGATGCTGCCGAGGATGGAGAGCACGCCGGGCTTCACTTTCGTCGTCGGTGAAAATGGATCGCCACCGCCGAGGATGGCGGTTTGTTCCAGCTCGCCGTTCTTCATGCGGTCGCCGGGCATGCGCAGCGGCTGGTAAACGTTCACCATCGGGATGGTGACGCCGTTGTACACGCTGAAGGCATAGGGCTCGTAGCGCTCCATCTCCCACTTCAGGCGTTCGAGCCCTTTGCGGGCCACGCGTTCGTTGCCAAAGTCCTGCGGCTCAAAACCGACGAGCTTCGGCGGATACTGATCCTCCGGCACGCCCTGCTTCGTCAGGATCTGACGCGCCGCACCAAAAACATCCGAGAAGCCCTTTTTGGCATTCTTGCCGCCGCTTTTTTTTGCCTGCACCACCGCGGCATCCCATTTCGCCGGGTCGATCTTTTTCTCCGCGAACCAATTCGAGGCGTTTTGGAGCAGTTTTTCGTCCAGCGCCTTCAAAACGGCCAAATGTTCGGCGCGACGGGCTTCGAGGTACTTTTTCTCCTCGAAGCCGCTCGTGTTTTCCGACTTCAAAAACGGTGCCTCGCGCTCCGTGAGCTGCGTGGTCGCGAAACAGGCCTGGATCGAGTAGTAGTCATGCGTCGGCACCGGATCGAACTTGTGATCGTGGCAGCGGGCGCATTGCAGCGAGTGCGCGAGGAAGGTCTCGCCGACGGAATTTGTCACATCATCGAGAAAGCGCTGACGGGCGACTTTGGCGACTTCCATGCCTGTGAGCTCCCACGGGCCCATGCGCAAAAAACCCGTCGCAATGAGCTTTTCTGGATCTTTGGAGTTCAACTCATCCCCGGCGATCTGCTCCAGGATGAACTGATCGAAGGGCTTGTCCGCATTGAAGCCCCGCACGACGTAATCGCGATACCGCCACGCATTGCCGCGCTCGTAGTCATTCGCAAAACCGCTGCTGTCCGCGTAGCGCACGACATCGAGCCAATGCCGGGCCATGCGCTCGCCGTAGTGCGGGGAGTCGAGCAGCCTGTTGATCAAACGCAGCCAAGCGTCCGACCGGTGAGACGCGTCCGACCAGTCTGACTCGAATGCAGCGACTTCTTCCGGAGTCGGCGGCAGCCCGGTCAGGTCAAACGTGGCGCGGCGGATCAGCGTGCGTGCATCCGCTTCCGGTGCGGGGTTTTTCACCGCAAGCAGTTCATCCACCGGATGCACGGAGGACTGAGCACTGAGCACGGGCTTTTTCACGGGCTGATACGCCCACAGCGCCTCGGGCTTGTAGCGGCGATTCGCCCACTCGGGTGTCAGTGCCCCGGTGACCTTCACGGTGATGCCATCCTCCGCGCTCCACTTGTCTGCGCTGGCCTTCGCGATGCTGTTTCGCTTTGCTTCATCCGGCCACGGAGCACCGGCGGTGATCCATTCCTTGATCCAGGCAAGCTGATCGGGCTTGAGCTGGTCCGCTTCCTTCGGCGGCATCGGCTCCCAATCATCGTGCTGACGCGTCGAAGCGAGATAAAGCGGGCTTTCCTCCGGCTTGCCTGGCACGAGTGCTGTCGAGCCGCTCTCGCCGCCCTTCGTGGCGCTCTCGAGCGTGCGCATGTCGTAGTCCGACTTGATCTTCTTCTCGTCATTGCCGTGGCAGGCGAGGCATTTTTCCTGAAACAAGGGCCACACACGACGCACGAACAGCGATTCGGCATCCTCCGCAGGCAACGCGGAGGCGGTGAGGAGGAGCAGGCAGACGATGCGGGGGCGCATGCCGTGAGAACGCGGCAAAGCGCGGGACATTTCCTACCTGCTCAGACCAGCGGGAGGTTCGGGTCCACCTCGGCCTCCAGCGGGGAGCTTTGACCGAGTTTGAAACGCTGCGCGGCAGCAAAGGCGATCATGCCCGCGTTGTCGGTGCAAAGGGCAGGCTCGGCGAGCAGCAGTTCGAGCCCTGCTTTTTCGCAACGGGCCTTCAAGGCGGCACGCAGTCCGCGGTTGCAACTGACGCCGCCGCTCACGGCCACCGTGCGGTTTTTCGTGAGCCGGGCCGCGAGGACGAGCTTTTCGACGAGCACCTCGACGATGGCCGCCTGCACGCTGGCGCACACGTCGGCGAGGACGTGCTCATTTTGCAAATCGAGCCGCGGCAGTTCGTAGAGCACGGCGGTCTTGAGGCCGCTGAAGCTGAATTCGAGGCTCCTGCCATCGAGAAAGCTGCGAGGAAAGGCAAACGCGGCTGGATTACCCTTCGTGGCGAGCTTGTCGATCTCCGGTCCGCCGGGATAGGGCAGGCCGATCATCTTCGCCACCTTGTCGAAGGCCTCGCCCGCCGCGTCATCGCGGGTGCGGCCGAGCAATTCGTAGCGGCCCACCTCATGCACACGCACGAGCATGGTGTGACCGCCGCTGACGATGAGTCCGACGCAGGGTCGGACTGGTCCATTGGTGCCCATGAAGGGCGACAGCAGATGCCCCTCCATGTGATTCACTGCGAGGAAAGGCTTTCCCTCGGCCACCGCGAGCGCCTTGGCCATCGAAGTGCCGATCAGCAGGGAGCTGACCAGCCCCGGACCGCTGGTGGCTGCAAACGCCGCCACATCCCTCAGTTGGAGGCCGGCCTCCGCCAGCACCTCCTCCACCAGCGGGCGCACATGCAGGATGTGATTTCGTGAGGCCACCTCCGGCACCACGCCGCCATACTGTCGATGGATCTCGATTTGCGAGGCGATGCGGCTCGCCTTGAGGTTCCCCTCCAGATCGCAAACGGCTGCTGCAGTCTCATCGCAGGAGCTTTCGAGGGCGAGAAGGTGGAGATTTGAGATGGCTGTCATGAAGTCTGTTCGCTCTACGCCCTTCGCCCTTCGCTTCAAAAGAAAACCGCCGTCCCCCGGTTGGGTGGGGAACGGCGGTGTGAATGGTGTTTCGAGTTCCTTAGTGCTTGTGACCGGACTTGCAGCAGGCTTTGCTGTCTTTCGAGCAGCAGGCCGACTTGGCCTTGGCGTCACAGGTGGCGCATTCCTTCTTCGTCGCGCAGGACGCGAGGAAGAGCGAGGCAGCAGCCATGAGAACGGTGGAGAAACGAATCATTTCAGAAGATGGTTGAGGTCATCGAAACACTGCGTCAAGCAGCGCTCAGATTACTTGCTGCAG
>JBKCXA010000703.1:0-2620 GCA_046316935.1 Prosthecobacter sp. | reverse complement strand
CCCAAGAAGGGCGTGGACCTGCTCATCACAGCTTTTTCCTTGCTGGCTCATGCGCATGCGGATCTCCACCTGATCATCTGTGGTGATGGCCATCCCGATTTCGTCGCGAAGTTGCGGGTGCAGGCGGGCGCTCTCGGGGTTGCGGACAGGATCACATGGGCAGGAATGGTGACGGGCCAGCTGCGTCTGGCCGCCTTTGCATCGGCGGAAGTTTTCGTGTTGCCGTCGCATGCGGAAAACTTTGGCATCGCGCTTCTCGAAGCCATGGCCTCTGGTCTTCCCTGCCTGAGCACGGAACAAGTGGCGCTGGCGGCCGATGCAAGCTGCGTGGATGCGGTTCAACTCACGTCCCGCGAACCACAGGCGATTGCGGACGCTCTTCGCGGGTTATTGTCGTCCGAACAGCGCCGACTAACCCTGGCTGGCAATGCATTCGCTTTTGCGCGGCGCAACTACTCGCTTTCGGCCATGGGCACGGCTTTGCACAGCCTGTATCAGGAGGTCCGTCATCGTGGAACTTGAACTCATCACCCCGCTGGTCCTCACCTTCAATGAGGAGCCGAATTTACGCCGCTGCCTGGGCCGCCTTACTTGGGCAAAAGAGGTTGTTGTCGTGGATAGCGGTAGCAAGGATGCGACTCTGGACATCGCCGCCGAGTTTCCAAACGTTCGTGTGATCGTCCGGCCTTTCGATGATCACACCACACAGTGGAATTTCGGACTCGACTGCACAAACTCCAACTGGGTGCTCACCCTCGACTGCGACTATGTGTTGAGCGAGGGGTTCGAACAGGAACTCGCCGCCCTGCCTGCCGAACCCGTGTGCGACGCCTTTTTTGCATCGTTTCGTTATCTCATTCATGGCAAGGCTCTCCGCGGCTGCCTGTATCCAATGCGGGCGGTCTTCTTTCGCAAGGATCGCTGCCGCTATATCCCGGACGGCCACACCCAGCTACTGAAGATTTCCGGTCCAGTCTTGAACCTGAGATCCCTCATCAATCATGACGATCGCAAGCCCCTGAGTCGTTGGTTTGCGTCGCAGGCGAAGTATGCGGCGCTGGAGGCGCAGAAATTGCTGGCGGCACCGAGAGCAAGTCTGCGGATCCAGGATCGTTTACGGCTGACAGGATGGGCGGCGATCCCGGCAAGTCTGGTTTACACGCTTCTCGTGAAACGAGTGATTCTGGATGGCTGGCGAGGATGGTATTACTCGCTGCAGCGAATCCTGGCGGAAATCATGCTGACACTGGAGATTCTCGAACGCCGGATCGACCACTGAAGCTCGTCGGCGAGAGTCACGGGCATCGCATGACAAGGCGTTGAGGTTTCGCGAGTGCCACGATCTTGCCTTCATCGAATAGCATTCGGCTCACGGGCAAAAGTTCACTTCCTGTAGAAGCCCTTTAGCGTTCAAATTCAATCCTTAACGGGCCGGAAGTTGCTTCCCGGCCCGTTTTGCGTTCCTCTGGCCGCGTCCGCATGCGCATTCTCTTACTCAATCAAGCCTTCTACCCCGACCACGTCGCTACCGCGCAGCATTTGGGCGAGCTCGCCCTCGCCCTCGCCCAGGATGGCCATGAGGTTACAGCCGTCGCCGCCAGTCGTGGTTACGACGATCCCACGCGCCTCTACCCCGTGCGTGAAGAATGGAACGGCGTGCACATCCGCCGCATCTGGACACCTGGTCTCGGTAAAAAGTCCAAACTCCACCGCCTCATCGACTTTGGTGTATTTTGGCTGAATGCGGCGCGCATTTTACTCTTCATGCGCAGGCAGGACGTCACGGTTTGCCTCACCTCGCCGCCGCTCATTTCCACGCTGGGCACTGTCGCGGCAAAGCTCAAGGGCGGCGCGGTCGTGCCATGGGTGATGGATCTCAATCCCGACGAAGCCGTCGCCGCCGGCTGGCTCAAAGCAGGTGGTTTCGTCGAGCGCACCCTCACTTTCATCCAAAACTGGAGCTTCCGGCAGGCAGCACGTATCATCGCACTAGATCGCTTCATGGCGGATCGCTTGATTGCCAAAGGCGTGCCGCCGCAGATCATCCACACGGATGCGCCTTGGAGTCACGATCAGGCGGTGCGCTTCGAGGTGCCTGCACGCGAGGCCTTTCGCGCCAAACATGGCCTCACGGGCAAATTTGTTGTCATGTACTCCGGCAACCACAGCCCCTGTCATCCGCTTGATACCGTTTTGGCCGCCGCAGATGCTTTGAAGGCCGACTCGCACATCCACTTCCTCTTTGTCGGCGGCGGCAGCGAGTTCAAGAAAGTGCAGTCCTTTCAAAAGGACAACTCCCTGCCGAACATCACCATGCTGCCCTATCAGCCGATGGAGGAGCTCTCCGGTTCGCTCTCCAGCGCGGATCTGCATCTTGTCGTCATGGGCGAGCCTTTTGTGGGCATCGTGCATCCGTGCAAAATCTACAATATCCTCACACTGGGAATTCCGTTCCTTTTTGTTGGGCCGGAGCAGAGCCATGGAGGCGATTTGGCGCGAAGCCTTAATGACCCCAACTGTTCTCGGATGGCCCCACATGGGAATGTGGCCCGTGTTATGGCGGAGATCCGGGCAGCGGCTGCAATAGGACCTCGCCCGCCCAATCCGGCCGCCCAGGCTC
>JBKCXA010000702.1:0-2109 GCA_046316935.1 Prosthecobacter sp. | reverse complement strand
GGAGTGCAGGTTGGCATTGGAAAGCTTCATCTTCCAGATTTCCGCGCCAGTGTTGGCGTTGATGGCGAAAAGCTCGCCGCCATCGCTGAGCTGGTAAATCGTGTCGCCGACGACCACCGGCGAGGAACTCGTCGCACCGATGGCGAAGCGCCAGAGCTCGGCGGAAGGCTCCAAGTTGGCCGATTCAGTGGCGGGCGGCACTGGCGGCGTGAGCTTCGTGGGCAGCTTCAGAGCGATCATGCGGCCTTTGTCGCTCGTATCGACGTTTTCGTCGTTGTGGATGGCGATGAGCTTGTCACCGCCGTGGAGCACCACACTCGGATTGACGCCATTTTTGCAGAAGGGGAACTTCCAGTAGGGTTTTCCGTTCCGCGTGTTCACGCAGACGATGTGACCGCAACCGGTGGTGAAGTAGGCCACGCGTTTGCCATCGCGGGTTTCGAGCACCGGCGTGGAGAAGGAGCTATCGACGGGCGGCGACACACCGGGCAGCGTCCACCAGACGAGTTCACCGGTCTTTTTGTCGAATCCGTAGATGCGGTCCGCAGCCGGGCCGTCCGCGCCCCAGTTGGAGAAGATGAAATGGACGAGCACGTTGTCGCCCTCGATGACGGGGCTGCCGACGCGGCTGTTCGGGAAGGTCATGCGCCCGAGATCTTCCATGAGCGGCTTCTCAAAGACCAATTTGCCGTCGAACTCGAAGCAGTAGAAAGTACCCGCATTGCTGACGAGATAGATGCGCTTCGTCTCGGGGTCGATGGTGGGAGCGCCGATGGAGTAGCGGTTGTAGATCGAGTCACTGAGGTAGTCCGGCAGCTCGTGCTCCCAGATTTTGGCACCGGTTTTGGCATCCAGACAGGTGAGCAGCTCGATAAGGTCCGTCGTCTCGCCTTTATAACCCCAGAGGATGACTTTGCCATCGCAGATGACCGGCGTGCCGCGGCTGCGGGCAGGATAGGTCCACGCCGGCGCATCGGCCAGCTTGCCTGCGCCGGTGTAATGCTCGAGGGCGACGCCGTTTTGCAGCGGACCGCGCCAGTTGGTCCAATCGTTGGCAAAAAGAGCGGGCGAAAGCGCCAGGGCGGCGGCGAGGGTGAGGTGGAGGCGTGGTTGCATGCGAAGAAAGGGGGGCTGGAAGATCAAAAGGGCGGCCAAACCGGCAACGCGTTTTTCATCCCGTTCTCACGGGAGGAACTCCCTCCGGCAAGAAGGGAAAAAGCTGGGCTGGGCAAAACGAGCCGCGTGGAGGCCCTCTTTCGACGGGTGCCGGCCTGGATGAGCAATTCCTGTCGGAAAATGGCCGAAAACAAAAAGGGCGGGAATGGAATCCCGCCCTCCTGGTTGGTTGAGACATCAGAAGCGGCCGGCGAGCAGTTCGCGTTGGTAGTAGAGTTCCTTCGGCATGTCGTCGTAGAGGTCGAGGTAGAGTTCCTCGGTGGACATGATCTCCTGGCGGAACTCGCGGGGATCGACGTGCATGAGTTCGTTCCATTGCTCGCGGGTGAAGTCGAGGCCGTTCCAGTTCACCTCGGAGTAGCGGGGCATCCAGCCGAGTTCGGTCTCGTGGCCGCGACCCTCGCCACGGCAGCGTTTCACGATCCATTCGAGCACACGCATGTTCTCGCCAAAGCCGGGCCAGAGGAATTTACCATCGGCGTTCTTGCGGAACCAATTCACATGGAAGACACGCGGCACTTCTTTGACAAAGCGCCGCATACGCAGCCAGTGGGCAAAGTAGTGACCCATGTTGTAACCGCAGAAGGGCAGCATCGCCAGCGGGTCACGCCGCACTTTGCCAATGGTGCCAGCCGCAGCGGCGGTCATCTCACTGCCCATATTGGCAGCGAGGAAGACGCCGTGCGTCCAGTTGAAGGCCTGGAACACGAGGGGGAAGGTGGTGGCGCGGCGTCCGCCAAAGATGAGGGCGTCAATTGGCACGCCCTCGGGCTTTTCCCAATCGGGATCAATGGTGGGCGTCTGCCTGGCAGGGACGGTGAAGCGTGAATTCGCATGCGAACTGGGGCGTCCGCAGTCGGGCGTCCAGTCCTGGCCACGCCAGTCGATGAGATGCGCGGGCGGTTGCTTCGTCATGCCCTCCCACCACACATC
>JBKCXA010000701.1:0-6758 GCA_046316935.1 Prosthecobacter sp. | reverse complement strand
AGCATCGCCACCTCACGCACGGCATCGGCGATGGCTTTGAGGCGTTTCGGATCGAGCGTGAGACGGTCGATCATCGCCTTCGAGAGTCCGTTTTGCTCCGCCCGGCCCAAATCGAGCGCATTGGCCGCGAGGATGGCGTCCTGCCGTGTCATGATCTCATCTGCCCTCGCATGCAGGATGGCGTTTTGCTGGTCGCTCGTGAGGGTCACAAGCGCCCGCGAGGCAGCGCGGGCGCGGCGGCCCATATCGAGAATGGCAGACTGGATTTCAGCGTCGGTCATGCCGCTGGTTACGGGCTGGAAAGCAGCCCGTCAAGCCTCACGGGGCCTTCTTCAACTCCGCCAGCATCTCAAGGAGTTGCGTGGTGAGGATGACGCTGGCGTCTTCTTGCACCACGTTGGTGCCGATCCAGGTTTCGTAGCCGCCGAGGCGGTGCTGCTCGGGTGTGGGGAGGTAGCCGTGGCGGCCGTTGGCGAGGCCGATGACCATGGTCTGCGGCAGGGGACTGCGCTTTTTCAGATCGAGGCCGATCTCGACAAAGGTCTCGAATGGGATGGCGCACACAGCGAGATCGCCGATGCGGATGGCCTGGATTTTGACGGTGATGGTTTCCTCCGGTCGCTCGGCGGCGCTGATGACGCTGCCAGCGTAGTTTTGAGCGAGGCGTGGGAGCTTCTCGATCTCCGCCTTGTCCTTCACCGCACGCACGGCCTTCGCGGCCTGCACGTCTTCCTTGGATGGACGCCGATACTTCAGCGTCACCTCCCGTTGCAGCATGCCGAGCGGGGCATCGGCGCGATGCTTGTCGATCTTCTTCAGGGCGAACCACGTCGCGTCGGCGGCCTTTTGCGCCACGATCCGGATCTGCTCAAAGGGCTCGCGAGGCGGGCGGATGACGGTGAAGGGTGTGTTGTTGATGTCACCGGAGGTGCCGTTCGACATCATCGCGACCAGCTTGCCATTGCTGCGCAGTCGCGAGGGCATCAGGCGGGCGTATTCGCCATAATAATCTGCTGAAACCTCGCCCGCGGGTGCTCCGCCGACGTAGTGCAGAGAGTAATTCGCGAACACCGCCATCGGCATGCGCTTCGTATCTTGGACGGAAATGACTGTGATGTCCGGATCAGTGGGGCCGGCGGGATGATCGAGCACGTCGGGGCTGGTGCCGGGGTTCATCTTGACGGCATCGAGCTTGCCGAAGGGGTTCAGCGGCATCTTCCCCGGCTTCAGATACCAGCGGCGGTTGAAGACTTCATCGGGAAGCGGGTGCGCCGCAGCGCCGACACTCGCGGGCTTCAGTGCCGCGTGGGCCTGCACGATGGAATCGGCCACGCCTTCGACAAAGAGCTTCCGATACGCCGCAGCGGCCTCGGTGCGGGTGTTGAGGCTGGAGCCGCTGTGCGTGTGCGTGGAGCAAATGAGCATCTTTTCGACCGGAATGCCTGTTTTGCCTGCGGCGATGCTTTTGACCTCGTCGAGCACGTCCGGCCCTGCGCCCAAGTTATCCACCACAACCATCGCAAGTGTCGTCCGATCATCGGAAAGCACCAGCGCACGCGAGTGAAGCGGATCGTGGGCCTTCTCCGCCATGTTCGCGCTGAAACCGCCGGGCATGTTCAGCGGGAAAACCTGCGGCGTGATGTCCACCGCGGCCGCTCCGGCCTTCAAAGCGGCGTTTTGCGACCAGGCTGAGGTGGTGAGTAGCAGAGGGAGAAGAAGGCGTTTCATGCGGCGCAGATAACGCCCGCATGCCGCTGACTATCTCACCCGCGTCTGAAACGTGCGCGAATGCTTCTGCGAGGGCACCTCCAGGGTGTAGCTCTTCGCGTCGGCGGCCACGATGCAATGCAGCGGATGGGCCGCGCAGCCCTCGCCGAGGTCGCCATGGTTGGCGATCATGGATTTGTCGGCGGTGTTCTCGGCATCCTCGCGGATGTTTTCATGCACCTGATACATGGCCTGGACCGTGGGCGTCGATTTCAGCGCATCCATGGCGGATTTGCTGGTGCCTTTTTTGGGGCCGTTGTTCATCACGGAGACGGTGGGTTCGAGGCTGCGGATGAGGATGGGATTGTTGCTCACATCAAGGCCGTGATGGTTCACCTGATAAAGGTCCACGGTGCCGACGAGATTCACTGGCGAGACGAGCTTCTCCTCCACATTCCAGCTCAAATCCCCGCCATCGAAGAAACGGAAGCCGCCAAACTCCAGCAGCAGCACGACGCTGTTCGCATTGTCCGTGGGATCTGGCGCTTTCGGCGGCACGGTGCCGTTCAAGGGGTTCGCGGGAGCGCCCGCAGGCGGCGAGATGAATTTCTGGTTCGCTCCGAGGCAGCGCAAAACGATCTTCGGACTGCCTTCGGCTTGTTTGAGAGGCACTTCATCGCCTGCGGCCAAGGTCACGCGGCGGTCCGCTTTGGCATCGAGGTAAGGGCGGCGCATCAAAGCCCAGCGGGCGTCCTGTGGCTTGCCATCGGGGCTGCCTTCCGGCACGCCCTTGTCATAGATCGCCCCGATGGGCAGTAGCGCGGCGAGTTCCGCCAGGCCGCCAAAGTGGTCACCATGAAAGTGGGTGATGACGACGTGGTCGATGCGCTTCAATCCTGCCATCTCCGTGGCCACGCGGTGAATGCGCTGCGGATCGCGGCCGCCCGGATTCCCGGTATCGACGAGCACCGATTCACCGGCTGGCGTGACCATCAGCGTCGAGCCGCCGCCTTCGGAATCGATCCAATAAATTTCGAGCGTCTTGTCACGGGCGGAAGCAGCAAGCGTGAAGGCAAGCAGGGCGGCGAGGATGGGCTTCATGGGAGCGACCGGTTGGCCCGGACATCCGAGACCGCAAGCATTTCTCTCTTCGGCAAAAAGAAGCAGGAGACGCGTGCAAAAGCTTCTCGAAGCGCCACGTTTGGCCTCTCCACCCATGATCGCACGCCTCACGCTCCTCCTTGCCGCGGCGGCTTCCTTCACCACCGCGTTTGCGGAGCCGAAGAAGCTGCTCGTCGTCACCGTCACCACCGGTTTCCGCCATTCGTCCATCGAGACGGCGGAGAAAGTCCTCGCCGAGATCGGCCAGAAGTCCGGTGCCTTCACCGTGGACTATGTCCACCAGCCGGAAGGCCAGCCGAAGAACCCCGGCAAGCCGCCGGTGAAAGGCCCGAAGGACACCGACGAGGCATTCAAGGCCAAGCAAGAGGCTTTCAGCAAGGCGCTGGCTGATTTCAACACCGCCAACGCGGCCTGGAACGAGAAGATCAAAGCCTACATGGCCGACAAGATGGCGATTGATAAGATCAAGCACTACGACGGCTTCGTTTTCGCCAACACCACGGGCGATTTGCAGTTCCCGGACCGCGACGGCTTCGTGGAGCTGATCAAGGGCGGCAAGGCCTTCATCGCCATGCACTCCGGCTCGGATACCTACCATCCCTTCCGCGGCTATGTGGACATGCTCGGTGGTGAGTTCCAGACGCACAAGGCTCAGGTCGAGGTGCAGCCCGTGATCCACTCGCCGCTGCATCCCGCCGCCAAGCCAGCGCCCTCCGGCTGGAAGGTCTTTGACGAGATCTACATCATCAAGTCCTTCGACAAGGCCACCGTGCACGGCCTGCTCGGCCTCAATGCGCATCCGAATGACGGCACGCCGGGCTACTACCCGATCTCGTGGTGCAAGCAGTTCGGCAAAGGCCGTGTCTATTATACCTCCCTCGGCCATCGCGAGGACGTGTGGGACCCCACCTGGAAGGAAGGCACGAAGGACCGCAAAAACAGCCCGGAGATCGCTCACACCTACCAGGAGATGATCCTCGGCGGCATCCAGTGGGCGCTTGGCCTGGTGGACGGTGACTCAAAGGTCGGCAACATCCAGTAAACACGCGGCAACTTCTGTTCTCATCGCGCGTTCATGCGGCTCCCATGCTCATGAACGCGCGATTTGTTTTTGCCCTCCTCCTGCTGGCTCCGCTGGCCCATGCCCAGGTCTCCTCCGAGAACAATGACCGGCTCCGCGAGGCGCTGAAACGCTATCCCGAGGCGGATGCGAACACGGATGGCGTTTTGACGATGGAAGAGGGCCTGGCCTACCTCGCCAAGCGGAAGGGAAAAACGGGTGCGGCACCGGAAAAGATGCCTGCGGATGCGCTGAAGCCGGATGTGGTCAATGTGGCCTATGGTCCGCATGAGCGTGACAGGCTGGATTTGTATCTGGCAAAGGGCTCGGAAGGCAAAAACACGCCGCTGGTCGTGCTGATCCATGGCGGCGGCTTCAGGGCAGGGGACAAGAGCAAATGGGCCACGGACAAGGGCGCGAAGGAGCTGATCGCGCAGGGCATTTCCTGCGCCGCCTTGAACTATCCCTTCCTCGATCACATGCCTGTTCAGGACATTCTGCGGCATTGCGCCCGTGCCGTGCAGTTCCTGCGCAGCCGCTCCGGGGAGTGGAAGCTGGACAAGACACGCTTCGCCGCGATGGGCGGCTCCGCCGGCGCGGGCACCTCGCTGTGGCTGGCCACACATGACGACCTGGCTGATCCGAAATCGGAGGACCCGGTGCTGCGTGAATCCACGCGGCTGACCTGCGCGGTGTGCAATTCGACCCAGGCCACTTACGATGTGACCCGCTGGGAGTCATTCCTGGGTGCTCCGAAGCCGGAATTCCGCACCAGCGAGATGGAGGCGGCGATGTTTTATCACCTGCCGACCTTCACCGAACTGGCGTCGGAGAAGGGCAGGGCCATCTTGAAGGAGTGCGACATGCTTTCCTGGATCACCAAGGACGATCCGCCGCTCTTCATCAGCAATGCCCAGGTCGTGGAGGCTCCCTCAAACCGCGGTGAGTGGCTGCACTGCATTCATCATGCGCGTGAGATTCACAAGCACTGCGAGGCCGCCGGTGTGCCGTGCGTCGTGGCGCAGGATGCGACGGAGGAGAAGCTCTCCTCGACGGTGTTTCTCGTGAGGCATCTCAACGGCATGAAGTGATGGCTTGGCATGCTTTTTTCACACTATGGGGGCATTGGTCTGCCCGGAAAGGAACACCGCAAGAGATTGGAGAGACGCGAGAGTTCGGCTTCGTGAGTTTCAAAATTCATCCTTTTGCGTCTCTCACCTCTTTCACGGTGTAAAATCCCTGTGCTGAACGCTGATGCGCTTGATCTGCCCGGCGAGGTGGGAGGCATGGAAATTGATGCAGAGGCCGTTTTCCGCAGTTGATGCCTTGAGCAGGGACCGGGCTTTGGCGATTTGCAGTGGTTCCATCTTCTCCATGCAGTGGCATGCCACCATGAGGCTGTTCTCGACGATCAACGGCACCTGCTTGTGGCTAAGGATGAGTTGCTCACGATGAATCAGATTGACCGGCTGATTGCGCTCCACCTTGATCCCGCGCAGTCCCAATTCGTGACAAAGACTGGCCTCGTAGGCACTGCGGAGCAGTCCTGCGCCGAGTTGGGATTGAACTTCGACCGCTGCCTCCACCACGATGCGTGAGAGTTCGTCCATGGTGGAGCGATTGGCTTGAAACGGCGGAGCAGACTCGCGAGCGGCGCAAGTGTTGGCGCGGCGGACGATGGAGTCCTTCAACAACATACTCCCAAAGTTCATCAGCAAGCCCAGTGGAAGATTTGAGAGCCGCAGGTAGGTCAATAGCTGCGCCTCATGCAAAGGATGAAGCTTGTCCGAAGCCTTCAGTTCCAAAAGCAACAGGCCAGGCAGCACCAAGTCCATCCGGCAACCGCAATCCAGCCGTGCTCCCTTGTAGAGCAGAGGCAACGGAACCTGGCACTCGTGCGCAATGCCAAGCGCATGCAGCTCCAGGCTGAGCGCCTGCTCATAGTCAGCCTCATCCAATCCTGGTCCAAATCTTCGATGAACCGCCATCGCGGCACCAATAACGCGCCCTGTGAGGTCTTTGCCGAGGTCTGGATGTTTGATCGGATTCATGGCGAAGGGTTCTGATTTGCACCGCAAGAGAATGTCGAGACCAAAGGGTTCAAGCTTGTGAGTTTCAAGATTCATCCTCTTGCGTCTCTCCCCTCTCTTGCGGTGTAAAACTTCTGATTCACACCGCAAGATTGGAGAGACGCGAGAGAGAGGTTCAGACAGACTTCGTTCCTGGAGTCGTGATATATCTAGGTCAGCCGAGAAAGGCCTTCGCATTCCCCACGGTGATCGAGACCATCTGCGCATCGGAGAGCTCCGATTCAACCAGTTTGAGCAGCGAGGATTCGGGATAGAAAAACGGCGCGTGCGTGCCGAGGCATAGCTTTTCGAGCGGCCAGGCCTTCAGCGTGTTTTCGAGCCCGCCGACGCCTTCGATCATGGCGCAGTCGAGCCAGAGCGAATCGCAGCCACGTAGCGCGGTGGTGATCATGGCGGCGTTGGAGTTCAAAACCATCACGCGGGCCTTCGGGCGGGCTTGGAGCAGATCGGGCAGCGGTTTCAGGTCCACCGGCGCGGCCTGCACGAGCGGATGCTGCGTGCGGGTGTCCTCCATTTGAGCCACGAGTTGAATGGCGAGACCGGCTTCGATGATCGCATCGAGCATTTCGGCAAACAGGGGCTCATCGAGCGTGTAGCCGTGGTAGTTCGGATGCAGGCGGATGACCTTCATCCCATGCTCCTCGCGGCAGCGGCGGAGATCATCCCGCCACGCGGGCAGTCGTGGATGCAGCGTGCCTGCAGGAAGCATCATGCCTCCGCTGGCCTGGCATGCGGCTACGAGACGGGCATTCACCGCAGCGAGGTCCCGCGTGAGCAGC
>JBKCXA010000700.1:0-7977 GCA_046316935.1 Prosthecobacter sp. | reverse complement strand
AACCTCGCCAAAATAGGTCACGAACGCCTCGGTGTGGGCCGTCCCCGGCAGGTGCATGCAGGCCGTGGCGCCATCCAGCCGGATCGAGGAGATCATTGTCGTGCTCTGCCAGCGTCCACAAGGTGCTGCAGCATGCAGCCGTCGGCCTCGCGATCATCGGGGTGCATAGGCGGGTCAGGAATGCGTGTTCTTCCAGTCCTGCGGCGGCACCAGACGCACGCTATCAGGCCAAGGTGCACCTTGCTGAATCCAATCGTGCAAGATCTGCTCATCCTCCCTTTCCAATCGATCTGGAGTCGGCGGCATCGCCACCGGACTGTTGTGTCCGAGAAGCAGCACGTTGTAGAGCAGGCTCTGATGCGGTGCGCCCGGCGTGACCACCGGGCCGCTGCGCCCGCCTTTCATCGCCAGCGTCTTCGTTTCCAGATTCAACCCCGCACAGACATAACGGCGGTGATGGCATTCCAAACAGCGCGATTCCAAAAGCGGCTTCACCTCGCTGACAAAATCCACCAGATGATGCGACCGCCGCTCCAGCCGCAAATGCATGCAGGCCGTCAAACCAGGAACAGTGAGCATGACGACAAAGAGGGTTCGTTTCATAACGGCGGAGGGCGGTTCAACTCCATGCCTCACGCCGCGAAGCCAAAGCGGTGCTTCACCTCGACCGAGTCCAGATCGAGCGATCTGCTCAGCAGGCGAGAGGCCAGACGCTCCGCCGCCACGCGCAACATGCGATCCGCCTGCGGCGGGTCGAGTTCGACACCTTCATGCTTAATCGCTTTGATGCGGGCACCGACGGTGAGCAGGTTCATGAGAAAATCCTCCGCTTCAACAGGGTCATTCGTGCGGTGAGTATCCTGACGATGGTTGTGTTGCGGATGGATCACGTAATCAATGTCAAATTTGGCGAGCATGGTGGGTGGTGGTTGAGGTTGGAAGAGCTGACAGACTGATCCTGCCATGCTCTGAGCGGGCCGGCTCAGCCTGCGGTGCTGTCCTTGCCTCCGATCTTGTGCGCCCATGAGATGGGATGGTCGCCCGGTTTATTGAGCGGCGCGCACCCGGTGCGCGGTCTTCCCAGATGGCAGTTCAAACAGTCGCCGGGCCTTGCGGAAGATGCAGGCGTGCAGGTTCTTCATCTGGCGGCGAATGGCACGAGCGAGGCGGTCGGAAGAGCCACATGGGTAATGCTTAATGCTCGTGCAGTATGATGGATCCCATGAGGGTTGATCCTTAACTGCTCCGAGCCATCCAGGACTGCAGCCCCGATGCACCTCCGGTCTTCTTTGGCCACTACCGGTTGCCCGCCAAGGCTGCGAAAGCCCCGCTGGCTCCTAATATCACCTGCCTCGATTTCAGCGCCGGCCTCGAGGCGACATCTTGTGGCTTATCGGTGGGTTGGAGAAGCGCCAATCGACGCATCCAGCTCCGTCCTGAAAAGCTTTCCCTGAACGTCCTGACCTAGATTGCGGTGTTGCCACTCTGACTACCAATGGACGTGGACCGACGAAAAATGAAGCTGGCGGACAGGGAGGGATTCGAACCCTCGGTACCGGATTAGGGTACACACGCTTTCCAGGCGTGCTCATTAGACCACTCTGACACCTGTCCTTGAGCTCCACTTCCTGTGAGGCAGAAAGCGAGCGCGGATAGTGGCGCAGGCAGGCGTGGTGGCAAGCTGATTTTGCCTCGGAGATGTTCACGCCAGCGGGAGCAGTTCCTTGATCGGCTCGCCAAAGGGCAGAATGGGCATCGGGCGACCTTGGAAGTCGTCAAAGGTGTCGTTCGGGTCGATGCCGAGATGCTGGTAAACAGTGGCCCATAGGTCATTCGGACTCAGTGGCCGTTCGATGGGGAATTCTGCCCTCGGATTCGTGGCACCAATGATCTGGCCGGTCTGCATGCCACCGCCGCTGACGATGAAGGACATGGCCTGCGGCCAGTGATCGCGGCCTGGCTGGCTCACGCCCGTTTGCGTGCCGATTTGCGTGTTGATCTTCGGTGTGCGGCCAAACTCGCCGGTGATGATGACGAGCACATCTTTGTCGAGCCCACGCTGATGGATGTCCTCGATGAGAGCGGACGCGGCCTGATCGTAAACCGGCATGCGCCAGCGGCAGTCGGCATACATGTCGCAGTTCACGGCGTGGCTGTCCCAGTTGTAGGTGCAGTTCTTCGGGATGGGCGTGGAGAAGGGATTCTCCCAGACCATGGTCACAAAGCGGCAGCCAGCCTCCACAAGCCGCCGCGCCATCAGGCCGCGCTGGCCGTAGGTGCTGTAGCCGTAGCGCTCGCGGACTTTGGCGGGTTCTTTGCTCAGATCGAAGGCCTCGCGCACTTTCGGCGTGGTGAGCATGCCAAAAGCACGCTGGCTGAAGCTGTCCATCGCCTCCATCAGGCTGCCGCGATCCATCTCGCGCTTCAGATTGTCCATGCCCTTCAGCAGATGCATGCGGTCATCGAGACGGTCTGCCATGTCCGGCGTGAGGCCGATGTTTTCGACTTTGAAGTCCTTCGCACTCGGATCGCCGACCACCATGAAGGGCGATGACGACTGACCGAGGTAGGCCGAACCGAGCGAGAAGGTATCGATCCCGCTGCGGCTGCGGTCCACACCCGCCACACACACCGGCATGGCCTCGCCTGCCCGCTGGAGCTTGCGCTGCACGATGGAGGTCACGGACGGCGCATCATTCACAAACCCGACAGGCAACGCGGGCAGGCGACCAGTCATGAAGCGTTTGTGGCCACCTCCGTGGTCACTGAACTCGTGATGCACGCTGCGGATGATGTTGAACTTGTCCGCGATCTTCGCCTGGCGTGGAAACAGCTCACAGATGTGCGTGCCGGGCACGTTCGTGCGGATTGGATTGAGCACACCGCGATACTCGACAGGTGCGTTCGGCTTCATGTCGTAGCTTTCGAGCTGGGACATGCCGCCCGGCAGCCACACAAAGATGACCGATTTGTCCTTCAGCTTGCGCCCGGCAGCCTTGGCGATGCTTTCCGCCCGCAGCGTATCAGCCAAAGACCAGCCCGTGAGCGCCAGTGAGCCCATGCTGAGGAAACTCCGACGTGAAAGCGGACCGCGACAAGGGGATGAGGAATCGAGAAGCATGTGAGACCTTCCTACGAGGCAAAACGCCCGCCTTTTCAAAGTGGCCTCACACCGCGCCGTGCCTGAACTGGGCTGCGGGAGCCTTCTCCAGCGAGCGGAAGGTAAAGCCATACCGCTTCGGCCAGAGCACACAAGCCGCTGTCACCATGGCGAGATGGTAGTGCGGCATCTCGATGCGCCCCTGACCGGCGGGCGTGTAGGCAATCAGCGCAAACAGGAGATACGCGGCATTGCCCCCTGTGAGCACGCTGCGCCCCACGAGCCAGAGCCAGGTGAACACAAACAGCACCAGCCCCGGAATGCCCATCTCCATCCACAGCGAGACATATTCATTGTGCGGGGCAAAGAGCGTGCCGGAAATGCCGGTGCCGTGGCCGAAGACCGGCTTCTTCATGGTGGCTTCCCAGGCATCGGCTACGTCTTTGGCACGTTCGGGCGACTTCAGCTTTTCGAAGTCTAGATTGAGGATGGCATCGAGGCGATCGGCGGTGTTTTTATCCTTCATCGCCCCCTGCCCTGTCTTGCTTTGCAGCACGGCCACGCCCGCGCCGAGCGCCGGGATGGTGATGGCGGCCACCAGGGCAAGGAAGCCTAGGTTTCGCCGCGCATTCATGAGGATGTACGCACCGCACATGAGGACGAGCACGACCATGCCGCTGCGGCCATAGGTGAGGCCCACACCGGGAATGGCCACGCCGATCATGAGGCAGTTGAAGCGGAAATTCTTCGAGAGCGCGAAGATGATCCCGAGCATCTCGCACAGCACCACGGGCGGGAAATTCGGGTGCCCATTGAAGCCAGCGTAGCGTCCGGGAATGCTGGTGAATTTGGCCATGCCCATCGCCTCATAGATTTCGGAGCCGGTGGTGAGCAGCATGGCAAACACCGCCGCCCACAGCGTGGTCTTTTGCCATTTCTCCGTCGAGAGCACGGCCACGATGGCGAGAATCACGAGCATCATGCGTGCGAGGTCCATCGCCACCTGATCCTGAGCCGAGGAATCGAAGCGGCGCAGCACCATGGCGTCAAAGAAGCGCACCGCAGGCAGCAAGGCCACGCCGAGTGTGGCGAGGCACAGCTTGGGACGGTTCATCAGCGAAACGACGATGCAGAAGAAGACCGAGCCAAAGGTGAAGAGCGCCGGTTTGATCGGCGAGATGCCCGCATTGTAGCTGCCGATCACCGCATCCGCCGCCATCGCCCCGAGCATGCTACCGCAAACCCAGACGAGGACCCATTCGCGAAGACGGGTCCAGCCGGAGGGGCGGGGCATGGGGGCGGCGTAGGTCATGGCTTCGTGTGCGCATGCCAGGCCTGGAACATGAGCACGTCCCAGAGGTAGAAGTGCCAGTTTCGCGTGCCGGAAAGATGCTCGGCCCATTTTTGGCGGATGGGAGCGGCGTGGAAGAAGCCTTCGCGTTTCAAGCGGCTCTCGCTGAGCAAGTCCTCGGCCCATTCACGCAGCGGTCCGCGAAGCCAGACATCGAGCGGGATGCCAAAGCCACGCTTCGGACGGTCGATGAGCGTCTTGGGCACATGCTTATAGAGCGTTTCACGCATGAGCCACTTCCCACGGCCATCACGCACCTTCATGTGAAACGGAATGCGCCAGGCGAACTCGATGATGTCGGTATCGAGCAACGGGATGCGGCCTTCGAGGCTCACGCCCATCGCGGCGCGGTCCACCTTCGTCAAAATATCACCCGGCAGATAGGTCTCCATGTCGAGGTGCATCATGCGATGCGTGAAATCACTCACGCGAGGCCACGAGGCGGTGTCGGTGATGGCGGTGACGGGATCTTTGCCGTCGATGACGATGTCCTGCGGCTTCTTCCAGTGGGACATCAGGTTCAAGTAGAGTGTCCCCATGCCCGGCGCGGCCACGACCTCGGCGAGCTTGTGCAATTTATCGCCCACCGGGATGTGGCGGAGGCGTTTCGGCAGCAACTTGGAGCCGAGACCATTCAACACCTTCGGCGGCAAGGCGGTGAGCATGCCAGCGGTCATCTTCTTCATCACCGGCGGCATCCAGGAGAACTTGCTCCAAAGCTTGCGGCCGACCGAATAGCGTTCGTAGCCGCCGAAAAGCTCATCGCCCGCATCGCCGCTGAGCGCCACGGTGACATGCTCGCGAGCCATTTTGCACACCAGATAAGTCGGAATTTGCGAGTAATCGGAAAACGGCTCGTCGTAGAGCGATGGGAGCTGGGGGATGACATTGAGCGCATCCTCGCCGCTGACATACATCTCGGTGTGGTCGGTGCCGAGATGCTTCGCCACGTCTTTGGCGAACTCAGCCTCGTTGTGCTCCTTCTCGTGAAAACCGATGGTGAAGGTGCGCACGGGCCGTGCGCTCTGCTTTTGCATCATCGCCACGATGAGCGAGGAATCGACCCCACCGCTCAAAAAGGCCCCGAGAGGCACATCGGCGATCATGCGCATGCCGACAGCCTTTTTCAGCAAGGCTTCAAACTCGGCGATGGCATCGGCATCGCTGCCCGTGAACGATTTATCAAAGCCACGCTCGACGACCTGAGGCAGACTCCAATACCAACCCGGCTGCGGACGCTCCGCCGGCGAGCGCAGCGAGATCATCGCGGCGGGCGGCAGCTTCTTGAAGCCTTGGTAAATGCAGAGCGGATCGGGGATGTAGTTGTAGCGCAGCAGCGAGGTCAGCGCCTCGCGATCCACGGATGCGTTGAAGCCGGGGAAACGCTGAACGGCCTTCAACTCGGAGGCAAAGACGAAGGTGTCGCCCACCCAGCCGTAATAGAGCGGCTTTTCGCCCATGCGATCGCGGGCGAGGTGGAAAACGCGATCCTGTTTGTCCCACACGGCGAAGGCAAACATGCCGTTGAAGCGCTTCGTGGCCTCGATGACACCCCATTGGCAAAACGCGGCGAGCATGATCTCGGTATCCGAATGGCCGCGCCAGCTGTGACCATGCTTTTCGAGGTCGGCACGGAGGTCTTGGAAGTTGTAGATCTCGCCATTGAAGACGATCACGAAGCGGCCATCGGCACTCGCCATGGGCTGATGACCGAGCGGCGAGAGATCGAGGATCGAGAGACGTCGATGCCCCAACGCGAGACCGATTTCCGAATCCACCCAAGCCCCCGCGTCATCCGGCCCGCGAAGCACGATGGCATCGGTCATGGCGCAGACGATGCTTTCCATCTCGTGCGCGGCACGAGACTTGGCAGGGGAGAAGAAGCCGGCGATGCCGCACATGGTTTAGTGAGAGGTAAGAGGTGAGATGTGAGAGGTCAGAAGTGTTGCTTCGGTCCCTTCGGTCTTTTGAATCCCTTCAGAAGTGATGAGACTCTCGAACTGCCCCAGCACGCTCGTCAGCGAAAAATGCCGTTCGATGCGCTCGCGGGCTACCAAATCCTGCGAGATGCCGCTTTCGAGAATTTCGAGGCAGGCCTTTGCGAGGGCCTGTGGATCACGCGGTGGCACGAGGTGACCGGTTTCGCCCATGACCCAGCGGGTATCACCGATGTCCGTGGCCACGACGGGCACGGCGCAGGCCATCGCCTCGCCGACGACATTGGGAAATCCTTCGCCGAAGGCCGAAGAGGACACGGCGATGTTCAGCGAGGCGGTGAGTTCGGGAAGGTCGTGACGCTCGCCGAGCACTTCGATGAAGGGTGGGACATCGAGGGACTCGGTTTCGGCACCGACGATGATAAAACGAGCTTCGGGATGCTTGGCGTGGATGAGTTTCGCGGCTTCGATGAAGGTCGGGTAGTCCTTCATCGGAGCGTTGCGGCCAAAGCGGCCGATGTAGAACGAGTTTTCCAACTCGTTCGGAACGAGTTGGAAAACTCGTATTACGTCGGGCTTCCACTTCGCGAGATCAAAGCCGTTCGCGATGAGCTGCGTCTTCGTTTTAGCATAACCAATGGCCTCATGCTGCTGGGAGCTGAGCTGGGAGTTGTAGGTGATGCGTTTCGGCAGCCATGAAAGCCACGCGAGCGCCCGGATGACCATGGCGGAGCCGCGTTTTTCGAGTTTCAAATCGTAGAGACTCTGGCGGATGTTCCAGATCATCGGCACCTGCTTGAAGCGCATGAACTTGGCGATGCTGGCGACGAGACAGCCATGGTACATCCAGCCCATAAGCACGTCCGGCTTCTCGCGACGCACGAGACGAAAGAGCTTCCACAAGGCGGACAGCGTGGGTTTGCCCGCAGGCATGTCGAGGCTGTGAACGTTCGGCAGACTGGCGGCGTGCTTGCCACCGGCGGTAAGGCTCACGACGACATGCTGAAGCTTCGGAAGGCCGTTCACGAGCTGGGCGAGCATCATCTCCGCGCCACCGCTGCCGAGTCCGGTGGTGATCCACAGGACTTTTTTGCCGAGAAGACGGCTCGTGCGCTCGATGAGACGATCAATGCTGAATTCGGAGGCGATGCGGGAGCGGGGAGAGAGCGTTTCGACTGGCCCCTCACCTAACCTCTCCCCGCATGGGAGATTTCTCTGCATTTGAAAACTCTCTCGCGGGGAGAGGGACTCACTAATAGGCGCTGCGCACTCAGGCTCCCTCTCCCCGGCTGAGGACACCGCTGAGTGAAGGTTCTCCTTCCGGGGAGAGGGCTGGGGTGAGGGGCAAAAGGCTCGCATGCACTTCGCGAGGGCCTCGTGGTCTCCGGCGGGGAAGATTTGTGATTTGTTGCCGATGATCCACGCGCTGTCGCCGACATCGCTGGCGATGCAGGGGACGCCGCAGGCCATGGCTTCACCGATGACATTTGAAAAGCCTTCGCCGAAGGCGCTGGAGTTCACGAGGCAGTCGAAGGTGGCATACACGGATGGCATGTCGCTCTGAGCCGGGAGCCAGGTGACATTCACGC
>JBKCXA010000699.1:0-2259 GCA_046316935.1 Prosthecobacter sp. | reverse complement strand
GAGTGGAGTGATTTCGCGCAATTGACCTATAGCCACAGCCTCGGCTTGGTGAGCGCGAATGTGCAAACGAAGTCCAAAACGATCTGTAATGGCGTGCTCTATTAAGCGAAGTGGGGCACGCCATCGCCACAGCAGGCCGTGGCGCGAAATTGGGATTGGAAAATCAGCGAGGCGCAATGGCGCGAGGCCGTGAAACAAAAAGGCGAGGGCAAGCGCGAGGAGGTCGCGTTCGATCTGTGGCTGCCGGAGGGCATCGAGAGCGTGAAAGGCATCGTCGTCATGTCCGGCCACGGCAGCGGCGAGAGCTTGTTTCGTCGCGCGGACCTCCGAACGCTCGCGAAAGAGCTACATCTCGCGCTTTTCAAATTTGTCGGCAATCCGATGCAACGCGGCTTTTGGCCGCAAAGTCTGCTTTTTGAGCATTTGGTGCATGTTAGCGAAAAAACCGGCCACCCGGAGCTTCAGCACGCGCCGCTGTTTTTATACGGTCACTCGAATGGCACGGGCTTCTCGGCCATTTTCGCCTCGTATGAGCCCGAGCGCGTGTGGGGCTTCGTTTCGATGCGTCCCGGCACCACGTTTCAAGTGTATCAACCCGGTGCCGCGCAAGTCCCCGGCCTCGTCATCTTCGGCGAGGACGATGCGTTCCTCGCCCGGCCATCCCAAGAAGAAAACCTCGCCGTGGTGCCCGCGCTGCGAAAAAATCATGCCGCGCTGTGGTGCAGTGCCGTCGAGCCGAAGACCGGCCACGGCCCCGGCGAGAAAACATGGCCGCTCGTCTTCTCCTTCCTCCGTCACAGCTTCACCGCCCGCGTGCCCGCCGACGCAGATGCACGAAAAGGCCCCGTGAAGCTCCTCACGCCCATGCTCGAAAGCGGTCACCTCGGCCAAAACTGGTCCACCGCGAAAGGCGGCTATCAAGAACTGCCCACCGCACCCTTCGCCACCTTTGCCGGTGACAAAGCCACCGCGTCGTGGCTCCTCAACGCTGCCTTCGCCCGCGACTGGCAGTCGTTTCAGCGGGATGGAGTCGTGCGATAGATCATCCATGACCACGCGATTTCTCTTCCATGAAGTTTTTCACTCTTCTCCTCACCTTCGTCTTCGCCCTCCAAGCCCTCGCCGTCGAGAAACCGGTCGAAACGGACCCACGACTGCATTCGGATGGCAAGGGCTGGAAGCTCAATCAGGCGACGCTCCAAGATCCGAAGCGTCCGCGGGTGCTGCTGATCGGTGATTCGATCCTCAGCGGCTACATGGCGCATGTCATCAAGAAGCTCGAAGGCAAGGCTTACGTCGATGCTTGGGTGAATCCGTATAACCAGTCGGAGCATCTCAACACGAAGATCTTGCCCGAGGTGCTCGCGAAAGGGCCGTATGACGTGATCCACTTCAACATGGGCCTGCATGGCTGGCAGGAGGGCCGCATCAAGCCGGGCACCTTTGAGCCGCTGACCAAGGGCTACGTCGAGGCGATTCGCGCCAAGCTGCCCAACGCGAAGCTCATCTGGGCCAGCAGCACGCCTGTGATGCTCGGAGGCGATCTCAAAAAGCTCGATCCTGTCATCAACGGCACCATCATCGACCACAACCGCATGGCCGCGAAGGTCATGGCCGAATGCGGCGTGCCGGTGAGCGACTTTTACGCCCTACTCGTGGACAAGCTCGACCTCGCCCGTGGCGGCAAAGACAAGTTCCACTGGAATGGGCCCGCATATCAACTGCTCGGCGACAAATGCGTCGAGGAAGTGCTCAAGGCGTTGCCAGCGGAGAAGTGAGCCCGACAGCTAGAAACGTCATCAGCCCCCGATGAAGACCTCGGTGTGATACCGAAACTCCACCACATCATCTCGTTGATGCGCCTCGAAGAGACGTTCCAGCTCGGTCAGCATCGGGGCATGCAGGGCGTCTCCCGATGCTGGCGCGTAGGAGCAGGAGAGCAGCCGCCCGCGCAGGCCAGCCAGATCGAAGGTCTGGGCGTTTGAAAAGACATGCTTCTCGAAACATCCGTTTTTGAAAAAGCTCGCCAGCGCCTCTGCATCCACGTTTTCATGCCGCACTTGGGCGTAGTCGGGCGCGTAAGTGAGCAGCAGGTCCTCATACTCGCGGAGAAACGGCGTGCTGTCGGTCTGCCGGACGTTCCAGATCAGGGCGATCGAGCCGGCCGGTTTGAGCAAACGCGAAAACTCCGCCCGCGCCCGCGAAAGATCCAGCCAGTGGAAAGCCTGGGCGGATACGATCCAGTCCATGCTCTGGTCC
>JBKCXA010000698.1:0-4627 GCA_046316935.1 Prosthecobacter sp. | reverse complement strand
CCTTGCGGGGCTTCTGCGGCAGAAGCTCGAAGGAAGGATCACGCACGCCGCTGGCCTTGGCTGCCTTCAGTTCGTCTTCCTTCTGCTGGTAGCCCGAATCAGGATGCGTCATGCGGAACTCGAGATGCGCCACCTGCTGGATCTTTTTGCGAATGCCGTCGATTTCCTCGGGCTTCACACCGGGCATCTGAATGACGAGGCGGGTGTCTCCCTGGGGCTGAAGGGTGATGTCCAGCTTCCCTTCAGGATTGAGTCGCTTATCGATGATTCCAATGGCCTGCTGCACCGAGGTGGGAGTGACGGGCTTCGGCGTGCCGTCATCCGACTTGCCGGGCTTTAGCTCGACGATGAACTCACTGCCGCCCTTGAGGTCGATGCCGAAGGAAAGGCCTACCGTCTGAATGGTGAGCAAGGACGAGGCGGCGGTGAGGGCGATGAGCAGCGTGCCGACGAGGCGCTTGGTCTTGTGGACCGCGGTGCCGACATAAATGAGCAGCAGCAGCAGGATCGTGGCTCCGATAAGGAAGGTGGCGTAGGCGTTCATGGTTGGGAAAAGGCTGGAATGGGCAGGGAGTGGAGGCGATCAGGCAAACTAGGCCTCGACGACATCGGATTTCTTGGAGACGGCGGCGATCTTCACGCGCTCGTATTCGACTTTCACGTTGTCGGCGATCTTCACCATCACGGTGCGCTCCTTCATGCTGGTGATGATGCCATGCACGCCGCACTCCATGACGACGTGGTCACCCACCTTCGCACTGGCGACGAGGGCCTGGTGCTCCTTCATGCGCTTCTGCTGCGGACGGATGGCGATGAAGTACATCATCACGATCATGATGACGAACATCCACATCGGATTGCCGAGACCGGCGGGCGGTGCACCTGCGGCCTGGGCCAGCACGAGGGCATGAGAGAGCGGGGAAATCATGAGTCGGAATCGGGGGAGGGAGTGTTTTTGTAGCGGGCGACTACCTCCGCCCTGAACTCGGCGAAACAACCCTGTTCGATCGCTTGACGTGCCCTGGACGTGAGGGACGCGTAGAAATGCAGGTTATGAAGAGAAATCAACCGCAAACCCATGATCTCCTGAGCCATCACGAGGTGCCGGATGTAGGCCCGTGAGAAGCCCTGGCAGAGCGGATGCGTGTCCTCGGCGATGGGGCGGAAATCGCGGGCGTAGCAGGCGTTTCGCAGGTTCATCATCCCGTCATGGGTGAAGGCGGTGCCGTTCCGGGCCAGCCGCGTGGGCAAAACGCAGTCAAACATGTCGATGCCGCGGGCGATGAGCTCGATCACCTGCGGCGGCGTGCCGAGGCCCATCGCGTAGCGGGCTTGATTCGCCGGCAGGAGCGGCGTGACCCATTCCGCGATGCGCATCATGTCCTCCTCAGGCTCGCCCACGCTCAGGCCCCCGATGGCGTAACCATCAAAACCCATCGCGACGAGTTCGCGGGCCGATTTTTTGCGCAAATCCTCATACACACTGCCCTGCACGATGCCGAAGTGCTGCTGCGGCCCGCCACCGGTCTGCGGGCGGTTTTGGTCAATCCACTCGCGGCAGCGTTTCGCCCAGCGGAGGGTTAAATCGAGGCTTTTGGAGGCTTCTTTGGCCTCGCAGGGATACGGCGTGCATTCGTCAAAAAGCATCGCGATATCCGATCCGAGCGTCGCCTGGATCTCCATGCTCGTTTCCGGCCCGATGAACATCGGCGTGCCGTCGAGGTGATTTTGGAAGTGAACGCCCTCCTCTTTGATTTTGCGCAGCTTCGCCAGCGAGAAGACCTGGAAGCCGCCGCTGTCCGTCAAAATGGGCCGGTCCCAGTTCGAGAAGGCATGCAGTCCGCCGGCCTCCTTCATGATCTCCATGCCGGGCCGCACAAAGAGATGGTAGGTGTTGCCGAGGATGATCTGCGAGTTCAGCGCCTTCAGCTCCTGCGGATGCACGGCCTTCACCGTGCCCTGCGTGCCCACCGGCATGAAAACGGGCGTCTCCACCACGCCATGCGGCGTCGTCAGCCGCCCGCGGCGGGCGAGGGACGAGGAATCGGTGGCGAGGAGTTCAAAAGGCATGGTTGGGGCCGGGAAAAAGGGCGCGGAGTCTCGCCGAGGACGGCGAAAGAGCAAGGTCAGGAGCAGCGGGGAAAAGTCCCTTCATAAAAAAGCGGCCCGGAATCGCTTCCGGGCCGCTTGGTGGGGGTTTTGGGTTTTCTGATTTACGCGGCGGGTTGGGTCACCGCGTGATCAAAAAGGCATTACATCATGCCGCCGTGGTCGTGGCTGTGGCCGGCGTCGGCTTTTTCTTCCTTCGGAATGTCGGCGATGAGGCATTCGGTGGTGAGGAGGAGGCCGGAGATGGAGGCCGCATGCTGGAGGGCGCTGCGGGTCACCTTGGCAGGGTCAACGACGCCCGCTTTGATGAGGTCCTCATACTTGCCAGTGGCCACGTTGTAACCCTGGTTGCCTTTGCCCTTCTTCACTTCGGCCACGATGAGAGCGCCTTCGACGCCCGCGTTGGCGGCGAGCTGACGGAGAGGAGCTTCGATCGCACGAGCGACGATTTCAGCGCCGGTCTTTTCGTCACCGACGAGCTTGAGGTCGCCGAGGGCACCTTGGGCACGGATAAGTGCCACGCCACCTCCCGGGACAATGCCCTCTTCTACAGCAGCGCGCGTGGCGTGCAGGGCGTCTTCGACGCGGGCCTTTTTCTCTTTCATTTCGGTTTCCGTGGCAGCACCCACGTTGATGACGGCGACGCCGCCGGCCAGCTTGGCGAGACGCTCCTGGAGCTTCTCGCGGTCGTAGTCGGAGGTGGTCTCGGCGATCTGGTTCTTGATCTGCTGGACGCGTCCGGCGATGGCGTCGGAGGAGCCTTCGCCCTCGACGATGACGGTGTTTTCCTTGCCGATGGTGATGCGCTTGGCACGGCCGAGGTCGGTGAGCTCGATGTTTTCGAGCTTGATGCCGAGGTCTTCGGTGATGCAGCGGCCGCCGGTGAGGATGGCGATGTCTTCGAGCATGGCCTTGCGGCGGTCGCCGAAGCCAGGAGCCTTCACGGCGACGATGTTGAGGGTGCCGCGCAGCTTGTTCACGACGAGCGTGGCAAGGGCTTCACCTTCGACGTCTTCCGCGATGATGAGGAGGGGCTTGCCGGAGCGGGCGACCTTCTCAAGCAGGGGCAGCATGTCCTTGAGGTTGCTGACCTTCTTCTCGTTGATGAGGATGTAGGCGTTCTCGAGGTTGCACTCCATCGTCTCCGGATTGGTGACGAAGTAAGGGGAGAGGTAACCTTTGTCGAACTGCATGCCTTCCACGACTTCGAGGGTCGTTTCGATGCTCTTGGCTTCTTCGACGGTGATGGTGCCTTCCTTGCCGACCTTGTCCATGGCCTCGGCGATGATGTTGCCGATGCTGGCGTCCCAGTTGGCGGAGACGGTGGCGACCTGGGCGACTTCCTTGCTGTCTTTGACCGGGGTGGCGATCTTCTTGAGTTCAGCAACGAGGGCCTCAGTGGCCTTCAGAATGCCGCGCTGCAGGGAGGTCGGGTTCGCACCAGCGGTGACGTTGCGAAGGCCTTCGCTGTAGATGGCCTCGGCGAGCACGGTGGCGGTGGTGGTGCCGTCACCGGCGATGTCGGAGGTCTTGGAGGAGACTTCCTTGATGAGCTGGGCGCCCATGTTTTCGTAGGGATCAGGAAGTTCGATTTCCTTGGCCACGGTGACACCGTCCTTGGTGATCGTGGGGGAACCGAATTTCTTTTCGAGGATGACGTTGCGGCCGGCAGGGCCGAGCGTGGCCTTCACGGCCTTGGCGAGCTTGGTGACGCCGCGGAGCAGCGCCTGACGGGCGTTTTCGTCGAAGTTGAGTTGTTTAGCCATAAGTGGATTTAAGATTTAAGATTTTGGATTTTAGATTTGGAGGTGATTTGCTGACCTTGATTTCGATTCGATGCCGCTGGGGCCGGGAATTCAGAAATCAAAAATCAGAAATCTAAAATAGCGGTTAGCCAATGATGCCGAGGATGTCGGTCTCGTTGATGATGAGGAGGTCGTCGCCGCCGACTTTGACTTCGGTGCCGCCGTATTTGGAGATGAGGACTTTGTCGCCCTTCTTCACGGTGAAGAGGTCGGCGACGTTCTTGCCTTCGTCGTCCTTGCCGGTGCCGAGGGCGAGCACTTCAGCTTCCTGGGGTTTTTCTTTGGCGGTGTCAGGCAGGAAGATGCCTCCGGCGGTCTTTTCTTCGCTGGAGGAACGCTTCACGAGGACGCGACGGCCGAGCGGGGTGATGGTGTTAGCCATGATGTGCTGGGTATGTGGGTTTGGGTTGGTTGTGTTTGGTTTTGTCTGACCGACTCCCGGCCCTGCCACGAGAATGTTGTGAACGGGGGCGGTGGTCGGTCGGAATTGGGTTAGGCTTTTTGTTCCTTGTAAATTCGCAGTGCTCGCAATTTCGTTAACGAGGCATTTAGCGAAGAGAGTGTTTTGGAAGTGGTTTGGGATTGTTCGATATAGTTTTCCGTATCGCGCTTGATTGCAGCCAAGGCGTTTCTTAACTCGACTAACTCGTTCACAAAGTCTTCCCGGAGTTCCGCAGTGAGAAATTCTTCCCAACAGATTAAGCACCTGCGAC
>JBKCXA010000697.1:0-3492 GCA_046316935.1 Prosthecobacter sp. | reverse complement strand
TCATGCATCCGCAGCAGGTCAAAGGCGTGCTCGGCATGGCCACGCCGCTCGCGAAGCAGTTCATGCAGGTGCGGGCGAATGGCGATCAGGCGCTGCTCAAAGGCATCGCAAAGACCTTGGTCGAAGATGGCAGCATGGATCGTGAGTTCATTTCCACGCACACGCTCGGTTTTGCCGATTACGAGGCGCATCTGCGGTCGCTCGACTGGACGGAACTGGAACGTGTGAGCGGCATTTCGCGCAGCGAGATCGAAAAGGCCGCGCGTCAATGCGCCCGTGGCAGCCGCAAACTGATCACCTGCTGGGCGATGGGCCTCACGCAGCACAAAAACGCCGTCGCCACCATCCAGGAGGTGGTGAACATCCACCTGCTGCTCGGTGCCATCGGTCGCGAAAGCGCCGGCCTCTGCCCGGTGCGCGGCCACAGCAATGTGCAGGGTGACCGCACGATGGGTGTGTTTGAGAAGATGCCCGCGTGGTTCCACGACAACCTCGACCGCGAGTTCGGCTTCCAATCGCCGCGTCATCACGGCTACGACACCGTCGCGGCCATCAAAGCGATGCACGAAGGCCGCGCGAAGGTCTTTTATGCCCTTGGCGGCAATTTCCTCCAGGCCACGCCAGACACCGAATACACCGCTGACGCCCTGCGCCGCTGCTCGCTCACCGTTCACATCTGCACGAAGCTCAATCGCAGCCACGTCATCACCGGCCGCACCGGCCTAATCCTGCCCTGCCTCGGCCGCAGCGAACGGGATCTCGATGAAAAAGGCGATCCGCAGTTCCTGACCGTCGAAAACAGCATGAGCGTTGTCCACGCCTCGCATGGCAAGCTCGATCCCGCCTCGCCACATCTGCTTTCCGAGCCGCAAATCATCGCCCGCACCGCTGCGGCGACCTTGAAAGGCCGCACGAGCGTCCCGTGGCTTGATCTCGGCCGCGATTACGACCTCATCCGCGACCGCATCGAGCGAGTCGTGCCCGGCTTCGAGGACTTCAATCAACGTGTGCGCAAGCCCGGCGGCTTTTACCTGCCGAACAACGCCCGCGAGCTGAAATGGGACACCGCCACCGGGAAGGCGAATTTTGCCACGCATCCGCTTTCCTGCGTGCAGCCCGCGGAGGACCAACTCGTGCTCCAAACCTTCCGCAGCCATGACCAGTTCAACACGACCGTTTACGGCCTGAACGACCGTTATCGCGGCATCGGCAATGAACGCCGCGTGGTCTTCCTGAATCCGCAGGACATGAAAAAACGCGGCATCAGCCCGCTGCAAGCCGTGGACATGGTCAGCGAGCATGCCGGGCAGACCCGCGTGGCCCGACGCTTCCTCGCCGTGCCCTACGACATGCCCGCCGGCAGTGCCGCCGCCTACTTTCCTGAAGCAAACGTGCTCGTGCCCATCGACAGCTTTGCCGATGTGAGCCTCACCCCGACCTCGAAAAGCGTGCTGATCCGCGTGACGGCGTCCGCAGACTGAAGAGATGGGTGGAATGGCGTCACTCCTTGCTCGCGGCGTGCCGCGTGCTAGAGGCAGCTTTCCAGTTTCCCCAACCTCATGACACTCACCGGCTCCCACCTCATCGCAGGACGCGAATCCGCTCCTCACGGACACTTTTATCATGGCGTGAATCCCGCCACCTCCGCCAAGCTGGAGCCTGCCTATGCGGATGCGACGAAGGACGAGGCCGATGAGGCGCTTTGTGCTGCGGAAGGTGCCTTCGATGCCTTGCGCCTCGCTCCGGTGGAAACTCGTGCGGCTCTGCTCGATGCCATCGCTGATGAAATCATGGCGCTGGGCGATGCGCTGCTGGAGCGTGCGCATGCCGAGACGGGCCTGCCGATGGCTCGTGTCACCGGCGAACGCGGTCGCGCCGTGGGCCAGTGCAAGCTGTTTGCCAGCCTCATCCGCGAAGGTTCGTGGGCCGATGCCCGTATCGATCATGCCATCCCGGACCGCCAGCCTCTGCCGAAGCCGGACGTGCGTCGCGTGATGATGCCGATCGGCCCTGTGGTCGTGTTTGGTGCTTCGAATTTCCCATTCGCCATCGGCGTGGTCGGCACGGACACGGTTTGTGCTCTCGCCGCAGGCTGCCCGGTCGTCGTCAAAGGTCATCCGGCTCATCCCGGCACCTGTGAGATGCTCGGTCGTGCGGTGGTGAATGCCTTGCACAAGGTCGGGCTGCCCGCGGGATGCTTCTCGCTGCTGCACGGACGCGGCACGGAGATCGGCATGGCCTTGGTGAAACATCCGCACACGCAGGCGGTCGGCTTCACTGGCTCGCTGCGCGGTGGACGCGCTTTGATGGATGCTGCGGCGGAGCGTTCGCACCCGATTCCTGTTTATGCCGAGATGGGCTCGATCAATCCCGTCTTCGTGCTGCCCGGTGCGCTGAAGGAACGCGCCTCGAAGATTGCTGAAGCTTATGTCGGCTCCGTCACGATGGGCGTGGGCCAGTTCTGCACGAACCCGGCCATCGTGCTCGGGCTCAAAGGCACGGAATTGAAGCAATTCGTCAGCAATGCCGCCGCACATGCCACCAAGGTTGCTCCGCAAAGCATGCTGCATCGCGGCATTTGCGAGGCTTACGATGCTGGCACCGCCGTGTGGCGCACGATTGATGGCCTCGAGCTTGCCGGTGAATCCGAAGCCGCGGTCAATCATGACGCCACCCAGGCCGCCTGCCGCATCTTCACCACCACGCTGGAGGTTTTGGAGGCGAACGAAGAGCTGCGCCGCGAGGTTTTCGGCCCCTGCTCCATCATCACCGAGTGCCCCACGCTCGATGACATGCTGCGTTTTGCGAACAGCCTCGAAGGCCAGCTCTCCGCCATGATCCACGGCACTGAGCAGGACCTGATCGACTTCGCGCCGCTCATCCGTGTGCTCGAAAAGAAGGTTGGCCGCCTCATCTTCAACGGCTTCGCCACCGGCATCGAGGTCTGCCCGTCCATGCATCATGGCGGCCCGTATCCCGCCGCGAGCCACAGCCACTTCACCAGCATCGGCACCGCCAGCATCTACCGCTGGGTGCGCCCCGTGAGCTACCAAGGCTTCCCCGATGCCGCGCTGCCTGAGCCGCTGAAAGGCAAGAATACCCGCGGAGCCATGCGCACCGTCGATGGGGCACTCACACGCGACGATGCGTGATACCCCTTTTTGCTCTCGCTCTTGCTCTTACTCTCCCATCTCAAAGAGTAAGATGAAGAGCACGAGCGAGAGCAAGAATCACTAATCTCTGATCCCTCTGCCATGCCCACCGTCCGCAAAGCCGTCATCCCTGCCGCTGGCTATGGCACCCGCTTTTTGCCCATCGCCAAGGCGGTGCCGAAGGAGATGCTGCCGCTGGTGGACAAGCCGGTGATCCAATACGTCGTCGAAGAAGCCGCCGCCTCCGGCATCACCGATGTGCTCATCGTCATCTCGAGGCCCAAGCGGGCCATCGAGGAGCATTTCCATCCGGCGCATGAACTCGAGAGCGAACTCACCG
>JBKCXA010000696.1:0-3231 GCA_046316935.1 Prosthecobacter sp. | reverse complement strand
TCGGCGGGCTATCCGGCGAACTTCCTCCGCCTGCGCGGCCTCAAACTGGTGCCAGTCACCGAAACCACGGCCGCGGCACCGACGGAGCCGATTGATGTGAAAACAGCGCTGGAGGCCATTCGCACGACTTTGACCAGCGAGCTCGCGGAGGCTCAAAAGGCCGTTGTGGAGGCTTATCGCACGGAATTGCAACGCGTGGATGCCAAGAGCCAGAATGAAGCGAAGGCCGAGTTGAAGCGACTCGATCGTCTGGCGGATAAAAAAGAGGCAAAGCCGCGCTTCTCGCCGCCGCGTTCGATGGCGGATGCTTCCGGCGGGCTCGATGGATATGATGAAGTGATCGAGGCCACGCTGGCCGAAGGACCGCTCGAAGCGGGTGATCGCTTCAAAGTGCTTCATGACGGTCGAGAGCTGAAGGTACGCCTGCTTTGGGTGGTGTGTCCGCCGGTGAAAAGCGATGACAAGACCTTGAACACGCTCGCGGCGAGATTTCGCATCGATGTCGAAGATGCGCTGGCGGTGGGGCGTGCCGCGCAGGAGTTCACCGCGGGTTATTTGCGCGGCAAAACGCTGCGTTTGATGGCCAAGCCGATACCGGAAGGCGCGAGCGAAATAGAGGCGCTGGTGTTTTTGCCGGATGTGGGCCTGTTTCAGAATGTGCTGATCGATCAGGGGCTCGCGGCGTTGTATGTGCCGATCAACAAGAAGGGCAGCATGGGTGAAAACGCCCTGCTGAAGTCCTTGTTTGATCGTGAGCAGGCGGCGAAGACCCGCGTGCCGCCATCGGGTGCCTGGGCCTTGAGTCACGATAACAACCCGAAGAAATGATCCGCGCCTGCCTCATCGTGTTTTTTGCCATCGCCAGCTCGCAGGCGCAGACGACCGCGCCCGCGACGCTGGAGCAGATGGAGGCGATTTATCAGCGCGAGCTCAGCATGCGGCACATCCCGCTAATCAGCCAGTATCTGATCAGCCTGCAAAAAGCCGCCGCCAGCGCCACGGACAAGACGCCCTACCTTGCCGAGATCGCCCGCGTGCAGGAGTTGCTGAAACGCGGCGGCGTCATCGACCTCGCCGCGGCACGTGCGCCGCAGGCCGCTGGAATGCCGATGCCCATGCCGGAGGTTCCGCCGCCACCGAAAGAAGCCAAGCAGGCCGTCATCGCCCTCTCGCCGGCGCTTTCAAAGGGCAGCGTGTCCGTCGAGCCGACCGCGAAGATCGGCGAGATGGAGTGGCGCGTGGAGTTTATGGCCGCAGGTGGTTATGAACTGCACCTCGAGTATGCCTGCCCGGTGCTCTCTGCGCCGCTGAAGCTCGTGGTGGACCTCGCCGGCCAGCAAATCGAGACCGAGTTGCCGGTGGAAAAGGTCACGAAGGACGCGGAGACCTTCCGCGTGCTGCGGCTGGGTCGTGTGACTTTGCCGGGCGATCTTCGCGGTCGTGATCTGCGCATCACAGCGGGTGACAAATCGAGTTCCAGCCTCATCTTGCGCCATCTTTTCATCACCCCGGCCAAACCGGCCTCGTAGCCTTCCTTTCGCATGCATCGCCTCACGCTCCCGTTTTTCATCCTGATGGCCCTCGCCTCGCTGCCCTCGTGCAAGCGCATCCAGGACAAGCTGGAGCGCCTGGCGGAGAAAAGCGGCGCGCTGCCCCCCAAACCGGCTCCAAAGCCTGCCGAGCCGCAACTCACACCCGAGCAGGAGCTCATCGAGAAGAAGCTGAAGGACTCTGCCATGCTCGAGGCCGCTGCGCCGGAGCCGGTGATCCCCGCCGCGCCCGCCTTTGAGCTGAACAAGTCCGCCACCGTGGCCATTCTCGGCTACCACGATGTGCGTGACCGCGGCGGCAGCCCCATGCTCATCGCCGGATCAAAGTTCCGCGAGCAGATGCAGGCCATCAAAGACTCGCAGATCCCCGTCGTGTCGCTCAGCGATGTGATGGCGTGGAAGAAGGGCGAGAAGAACATCCCGCAGGAGTCCATCGTGATCACCTTCGACGACGGCTGGGAGGGCGTTTACACCTACGCGTATCCGGTGCTGAAGGAGTTCGGCTTCCCCTTCACCGTCTATCTTTACAAGAAGTATGTGAACATCGGCGGTCGCTCGATGAGCTGGGACCAGATCAAGGAGATGATGCAGCATGGCTGTGAGATTGGCAGCCACAGCGTCTCGCACGAGAGCCTGAAAAAGAAGCCGAAGGCCAAAATGACAGACGCGGACTACCAGCAATGGATCTTGTCCGAGCTGAAGGACTCGCGTGAGTTCCTCGAGCAGAACCTCAAGGTGAAGATCCCCTCCTTCGCCTATCCTTACGGCGTCTTTGATGATGCGATCATGGAGACCGGTCTTCAAATCGGCTACGAAAGCCTCGTCACCGTGAACGGCCAGAAGACCGGCTGGGAGACGCCGAATGGCAAGCTCGGCCGCTACATCATCCACGGGGATAGCGACACGAACTTCAAGCTGGCCACCAGCTTCCGCGGCCGTGGTGATGTCAGCTCCAACAAGTTCCTGCTTGCCGATGCGAAGGACGAAAGCGGCAAATTGATCGTCGAGCTCAGCCCGAAGCCCGATGCCACCATCACCGATCGTCGCCCGATGATCGAGGCGAACCTCTCCAACGCCGGCGCCATCCTGCCCGAGAGCGTGAAACTGCGCATCGGCGGCCTCGGCACCGTGCCCGCCCTCTACGACGCAGCCTCGAAGACCGTGCGCTACCAGTTCCCCTACCGCATCCGCCGCGAGGAAGTCGTCGCGTCGTTGTCTTTCCAACGTCAGGACGCCCCGCAGGCCGAGGTGATCAACTGGCGCTTTAAAGTCGATCTCGCCGCATCCTACACGCCGGTGGCGGCGGAGAGGTGAGAGGCCGCAGGGTCACTCACTTCGTTACATCATACCCGATTTTCTCGTCGAGCCAGGCGCGGAGCTTGTCGAGGCCCTGGCCGGTCTGGGCGGAGATGGGATGGATTTTGACGCGTTTGAAGCGCTCTTTGAGGTTCGCGAGGTGCTCGGCGGCTTCGGGGAGATCGCATTTGTTGGCAAGGATGCACCACGGGCGCTTGGAGAGTTCCTTCGAGTAGAGGGACACCTCGGCGCGGACGGTTTCTAAGTCTGTCACGGGATCACGACCCTCGGTGCCGGCGGCATCGACGACGAACAGCAGCACGCGGCAGCGCATGATGTGGCGCAGGAAGTCATGGCCGAGGCCGATGTTTTGATGCGCCCCCTC
>JBKCXA010000695.1:0-3594 GCA_046316935.1 Prosthecobacter sp. | reverse complement strand
TTCTACGATACGTCTCGCTCATCACGATGAGCTTGTGCAGCTTCTTCAAGCTGCCGCCCATGTCATCGCGGAAGGTCACCGCGAGCCAGTCGAGCAGCTCCGGGTGCGTCGGCTTTGCGCCCATGCGGCCGAAGTCGTTGGCAGTTTCGACGAGGCCGCGGCCGAAGTGATGCTGCCACACGCGGTTCACGATGCTGCGCCAAGTGAGCGCGTTGTTCTTGCTCGTGATCCATTTAGCCAGCGCGGCGCGGCCTCGATGCTGTCGAGCGAGGTCACGGGGCGGCCTGCGGCCAGATTGGGACCGGTTTTGCTGTCATAGACCTCCATCTCGGCGAGAGCGAAGATGTAGTCATTTCGGCGCGGTGCGAGTTTCACCGCAGTGACACGCACAAAGCGACCCGTGACGCCGTCATCGCCTGCGGTGCCACTTTCGAAGGGTTTGAGGCCGGGATTCGGGAAATCGTGCATGAAGGTCGCGTCGTGTTTTCGCCACACGAGCGAGACGCCAGCCTTGAACTCGGGATCGTCGCTCACCTCGATCTTGAATCGCACCGGGAAGCCGAAACCGCCGCCGATCTTGCCAAAGTCGTCGTAGCAGGGCTTCAGCACGATGCGCTCGACCTGCACGCTCTTGCCGAGATCGACCTGCACCCACTTGACGGCATCCTGCGAGGGCGAAATGGCGCTGTGATAGCCGAAATCAGGTTTCACATTTGGATTCGCGCCTTTCTCCGCCGCTCCGTCGATGCGCTTGCTGAGCGCGATGTAGGCTGCCCCGGCTTTTTTCTTCAAAGGCTCTTCCAATGCCGCGATGGTGTCCGCGATCTGCTTCTTCTGCTTTTGAAGCGCGGCGAACTTCTGCATCGACGCGTCATCCGGGTAGTAATCGACCTCCGTGCGGTCGATGGCCGCAAAGACGGCGTGCAGCGAGTAGTAGTCCTCCTGCGAGATGGGATCGAATTTGTGATTGTGGCACTGTGCGCACTGGATGGTGAGGCTGCAAACGGTGCCGATGGCGTTTTGCACCATGTCATCGCGATCCAAGTGCCTCGCGATCTTGCCATCGAGCTTTGTCTCCGGCACCTCCGCATGCCCGATGAAGTCCCACGGCCCTGCGGCGATGAAACCCAGCGCCGTGATGCCATCCACGGTGCCCGGATAAAGCGCATCCCCGGCGATCTGCTCCTCGATGAAGCGGGCGTAGGGTTTGTCGTTGTTCAGGGCACGGATGACGTAATCCCGATACGGCCAGGCGTTTAGGCGTGGCTTGTCTTTGTCGTAGCCGTGGGTTTCGCCGTAATGCACGGCATCCAGCCAGTGCCGCGCCCAGCGCTCGCCGTAGCGTGGGGAGGCGAGAAGATGATCGACGAGCTTTTCGTAGCGTTCGTCTGACAGGTCGGACCAGTCTGACAAGTCCGACGGTGTGGGCGGCAGGCCGGTGAGATCGTAGAAGAGCCGCCGAATGAGTGTGCGGCTATCAGCACGCGGAGCCGCAGTGAGGCCCTTTTCTTGGAGCTTTGCTCGAATGAAGTCATCCACACCTCCGCCTTGAGGTTTGGAGAGTGGCTTGAAGGCCCACCAGTCCGTTTTGTCCTCTAGCTTTGCCACATCCACGCCATCAGGCCAGTTCGCGCCTTCATTGATCCAGCGTTTCAGCGTATCGAGCTCCGCGGAGCTCAGTTTCGACTTCGGCGGCATGGGCGTGTCCTTCTCCAAACCGCTGACGAAGCGAAACAGCGTGCTTTCCGAGCTGTGGCCCGGTTTTACATGCTTCAGCGCCACCGACTTGATGTCGAGGCGGTAGTCGTTCTTCTGCTTTTCGGCCCCGTGGCACTCGTAGCAGTGCTTTTCAAAGATCGGCCGCACTTCGCGCACGAAATCCACCGCGAGGGCGGGGACCGTGCAGAAGGGAATGAGTGCCAGAAATCGCATGCAGCTACCTACGTCACGACAAGCTCACTTCACAAACTTCACGTCCACTTTGGGCAGCAGTGCCTTCACTTTGGCCTGAGTTTCATCAGGGTAACCTTTGCCGTAACGGACGAGCGTGAGGGTTTTGAGGTGGGCAAAGGCTTGGAACTGCGAGAGTCGGGTGTCGGGCAGTTCGAGATTCGAGAGGGAGAGTTCCTTGATCTGAGTGACGCCAGCCACGGCGGTGAGATCGGCGTCAGTGAAGGCTTTGGCATCCAGGGAGAGTTTGCGAAGGGTGGGAATGGCTTTGACGGTGGCGATGGCTTCTGCGGCCGGACTGCACACGCCATACTCGAGTGCCACGTATTCCATCGGCAGCTCGCGCAGGTGCTTCATGAGGCCTGCGGTGGCCTTGGCGCAGCTAATTTCGATGCCGGTGAGGTGCTTGAGCTTCTTGAAGTGCTCCGACGCGGCGTCGGTGAGCTGCTTCGAGTGCCAAAGCTTGATGAACTCGAGATTGGGGAACTTTTCACACACATAGCCGAGGCCTTCGTCATCCAGGCCGTTGCTGTGGAAGTTGATGCGCTTCAGCTTCGTCCAGCCATCGAACTTCGCGAAGAAGTGACCGGGATACCCGGCACCTCGTGGTGTGAACGATTCCAGGTTCTTCAGGCCCGCCAGCTTTTCCCACCCTGCGTCGGTGGCCTTGCCAAAATAGGCCAGTTCGAGGTTGGTGAGATCAGGACACTCGGTGAGTAGCTGGAGCTGAGCCAGGCTGGCATCGCCCAGTCTGCCAAAGCCGCTCACGCTCAGGCTCTTCAACTTCTTGAGCTTGAGCAGCGGCGCCACCCAGGCGTCCTCGATTCCCGACGCCTCCAGCTTGACCGACTCCAGCGACGCAATGTGCCCGAGGTGCTCGATGAATGCGGCGTTGTAGGGATCGGCGTTCTCCTTGCGGTGATCGTGAGCTTTGCCTCCCAAAATGTTGGTGCTGACCTGGGTGAGCGTGTCAAAGATCGCGATGTCACCGCCAGCCACCTTCTTTAAGGCATCGGGCGTGGTGTTGACCTTCGTGAAGGCGCCCGGTGCGCTCTCGATCGTGCGTATGACGGCCACGACGTGCGGATGCTGCTGTGCGGCGGTGAGAATGGCAGCCGCATGGTCGCTGAGTGCTTGCTTCAATGCCGAATCGCTGGTGGCCGAGATGACGGCATCGAGATCGGCCCGTGAGGTGATCTTGGAAAGATCGGGCGCGGCAGCATGCAACATGCTGAGCGAAGCGAGGAGGAGGGCGATGGGGGATTTCATGTTTTTGTTCCTGCTTCTTAGTTCTTTGTTCTTCCCGGGTGACGAGGAACCAGGAACCTAGAACGCTCTGGTTCAATACTTCGGGAAGATGGCGGGCGTGGGGAAGCGTTCGTCCATGTTGGAGCCGTCTTGGAGGTATTCCTCGCGGGGGACTTGGACTTGTGGCCAGGTGCTGGGGCGGATGCGGACGACGCGGGTGGGGCGGATGCCTTCGATGATGAGATCGGTCTCGAATCGAATTTGAATGCCGCTGCTGCCGAGCGGGGCTTCGCCGGGCATCTTGATCACGTCGAGAAGCGTGCCGCGGGAACACATGTGCGCAGGGCCGTAGGCGCCGTGGGTGTGCTTCAGCGTGTTTTCGACGGCGTTCATCAT
>JBKCXA010000694.1:0-9343 GCA_046316935.1 Prosthecobacter sp. | reverse complement strand
GTCTGGATCTCCTCGAAGTGCATCGGGCGGTGGCGGCACTCGATGATCTCGGCTGCTTTGTTGTAGCGGCGGATCTGCGTCACGAGGTCGTCGCTGTCGCCATCACTCTTGGTGATGAAGATGTAGCTGGCGCGGCGCAGGCTGCGTGGTGGCTCGCGCAGCGTGCCATGGGGAAGCATGTGGCCGTTGCTGCCGAAGGGCGCGGTCGTGTCGATGAGCACGATGTCATGCCGGTGCTTCAATTTGAGATACTGCAGGCCGTCATCGAGCACGAGGACATCCGCGCCGAGATGCTTGATGGCATGCGCACCGGCCTTCACGCGGTTCTTGTCCACGACGACGGGCACGCCGGGGCAGTTTCGGGCGAGCATGAAGGGCTCGTCGCCGGCGTCATGGGAGTCGAGCAGGACCTTCTCCCCATCACTCACGATGCGTGGTGGCATCTCCTCGGGCTTTTCGACAAGGCCGAGCTTCGCGCCAAGGCGTTTGAGCAGGGGTGCTTTCCGCTGGCGCTTGCTCTTGTAGCCACGGCTGAGGATGCAAACGCGGCGGCCCTTGTCCCGCAGGGACTTGGAGAGCAGTTCGACGACAGGTGTTTTGCCGGTGCCGCCGACGGTGAGGTTTCCCACGCTGACCACCGGCACGCCGAGATGGTGGTCGTGGATGAAGCGCTCGCGGTAGAGCATGAGGCGGAAGGAGACCACGCTCGAATAGACGACGGCCAGACCGCGGAAGGCCACGCGCAGCAACGAGGCGCGAATGCCGCGGCGATTGTGCACCACGACTTCCGTCACGAAGTTTTCGAGATCTTCCAAGGCTTCCTTCACAGGCCGCCACTGGAGCGCAGGACGGAAAGGCGCTCAAGCGCGGATGCGGCGTGCTGACTCGCGGCTCAAGAAGCAAGGCAGGTGAGTTCCCCTCACCCCAGCCCTCTCCCCGGAAGCATGCTTACACGATGTTGTGAACTCACTCCCGGGGCGAGGGAGCTCGCTTTCCAGTCCCTCTCCCCGCCATGAATCTTCGAGTGCATCATGGCTTGATGCGGGGAGAGGCTCGGTGAGGGGCGGCCCAGTCTTGTTCTGCGCCCGGTGGTATCAATCCATCACAGCTCGCCGAAGTGCTTTTCGCGGACTTCGACGACGGCGTTGAGCATGATCTCGGCTTCCTCGCGGACTTTGGCGTCGAGGGAGCTGGCGCCGCGGTTGAAGCGGCGGAAAAGGAGCTTCAGGCGGGCTTTGATCTCGTCCTTGCTCATCTTTGGAGTGATCTCGCAGAGCTCCTCGGGCGTTTTGGGCTTCGCGGGGGCCGCAGCAGGCGCTTTGCCTTTGGCGACCTGCTCGAGGACGCCGCCCTTGGGAGCAGCCTCGACTGGCTTTTTGGCCTCGGCGGCGGGTTTATTGCCGCTGAGGGACTTCGAGAGGGATTTGAGGATCTTGAACATAAAAGCGTGGTTTCGGGGTTCGTGAGTCCTGGGTTACTCGATGCGCATCGTGCGGAGGTGCGCACTGCGGCGTTTGAGTTCTTCCTCGCTGAGCACGCCAGCTCCTTTGTAGGAGACGGCGACCTCTTTGCTGCGGCCGGATTGCTTATCGACGATGAGGGCGCGGACACGCTGGTTTTCATCGTAGCTGAAGGTCACGGCGATCTCGCAGCCCTTCGGACGGCCGGCGGGCACGTCGAGGGTGATGCGGCCGATGACATCGACGTATTTCGCGTCCTCGTCCTCGCCCTGGGTGATATCGACTTCGATGATGCGCTCGTTGTCCTCGCTGGTTTGATACACCTGGGTGCGGGAGCAGGGGATGGGTGAGTTTTTCGGGATGACGACGGAGTTCATGAGCTTCTCCTCCTTCGTCTTGGCGTTGTAAACCATCGCCACGGTGCCGTAGCTGGCATTGCAGACTTCTTGAATCTTCGCGGACTTCTTCGCGAAGAGGGCCGCGCCGAGGGCGACGCATTCATCGACGTTGCCGCAGCTCTTCGGTGTTTTCCCAAACATCTTCTCAAGGATGGTTTTCACCTTCGGGATGCGGGTGGAGCCGCCGACGAGCACGACGTGGTCGATGTCGCTCGGTTTGAGCTTCGCGGAGTCCAGCGCCTGCTCGACGAGCAGCACGGTGCGCGTGAGCATGTTCCGGATCATCTTCTCAAAGTGATCGCGGGAGAGGTCGATGCGGGCGATGCCGGAATTTTGGTCGTTGGCGACGGTGTCGTTTACGCGTTGGAGCTTCGACAGCATCTTTTTGGCGTCTTCCGTGGCCTGGAGGATGCGGCGACGATGGCGCTCGTCGGTGTAAAGGTCCGCGCCGGTCTGCTTCTTGTATTGCTCCGCATAGGCCTCGAGGAGGATGTCGTCAAAGTTACTGCCGCCGAGGTGACGGGCGCCCTCGGAGGTGAGGATCTTGATGTTATCGCCCTCGACTTCGAGGATGGTGGTGTCGAGGGTGCCGCCGCCCAGGTCATAGACGAGGATGCGGCCCTTCACGCCCTGCGAGTGCGCGTAATACACGGCGGCGGCGGTGGGCTCGTTCACGAGGCGGCGCACCTTCATGCCGGCCATCTCCGCGGCGGCGATGGTGCTCTTGCGGGCCAGTTCGTTGAAGTTGGCGGGCACGGTGATGACCACCTCGTTGATGTCGCCGCAGATTTTGGAGCAGTCGCGCTTCAGCTTGGAAAGGATGAGCGCGGAGATTTCGGCGGGCGTCCACTTCTTGCCGTCGATGTCCACCAGATGCTCGGGATCGTCCATGTGGCGCTTGATCTGGAAGATGGTGCGGTCGGGCTCGCCACCGTCGCGGGCGGCGGAGCCGACGAGTTTCACATCCTCATGCGCGTCGAAAAAGACGACGGAGGGCGTGAGACGCTCGCCATCGGCATTGGGGACGATTTCCGGATTGCCGTCCGGTTTCAGGTAGGCGAGGCCCGAAAGGGTCGTGCCGAGGTCGATGCCAACGTATTCAGCCATAAGAGAGAGTGGGTTAAGAGTCGGGGAGGTGGCGGAGCGGGGAATGACGAAGGACGAATTCAGAATGACGAATGAATGACGAGGCCGGAACGGCGGCGGGACGTGTTGGAGAGCAGTTTCATGGCATTCAGGCTTCGGATTTCGGGCTTAACTCGTCATTCGTCATTCGGGTTTCGTCATTGGCTTGAGGTTCGCACCTCGACCTTGCGGAGAATTACCTCGTGTCCTTCGCTGCGCGAGTAAACAAATCCGGTGCGGCAGCTTTCGACGACGCGGGGCTTGTTCTTGCCGGGCGTGCTGTCCACCACGGCGATGCGCTTGCGCAGCTCGACATCGACCTCCGTGCCGGAGGCGACCTCGAACTCGCTCACGCCGTGCTGGAGGAGGATGTCCTCAAAGCTCTGACGCAGCGTGGTGAGCTGCGCGACGATGTCCACGCCGCCATTCACGCCGGCGTAGCGTTCCTTCAAGGCGTCGATGAGGTCGATGCGCTTGATCAAATCGTTCGCGAACATGATCACGGTCGATTCCTCGGTGCCGAGGCCGCGGCGGAGGATCTCGTGCTTCTCCTCGAGCTCGCCAAGCTGGCCGCGGAGGCGCTTTTCGATCTCCTGCCAGTGCTTGAGCTGCGCCTCGGCCTGCGCCATCTCGCTACGCTTCTCGTCCAGGCGGACGAGCTCCGCTTTCGTCTGCTCGATCTGCGTGACGATCCGCGCCTCGGCAGCCGCGTGGTCGTTGATGCGCTTCTCCAGCTCGGCGATGCGCTTCTTCTGCTCCAGCTCGTAGTTTTGCAGCGTGGAGGCCTGCTTCTGGATGTCGGTGCTGAATTTCTTAAACTCCGCCTCGGCAGCTTCGCGGTCTTTGCGGGCCTGCTCGGCACGGGTCAGCTCGCGATTGAGCGCCTCCTGGGCGGCGTTGAGCTTCACCTGGATGGCCAGATCTTCCTCGGAGGCCTTGCGGATGGCCTTGGTGATCTCGTTCTGGCGTGATTCGAGATTCGCCACGGCTTCGCCGAGGCCCAAAATCTTGCCGCCGACGTGGATGAAGTCGCTGAGGCGTGTCTGATGGCCGTCGATCTTGCTTTGCAGCTCCTTGAGCATGCTGTCGGCGCCTTGCAGATCGAGCTTTTGGTTATCGACGATCTTGGTGAGGCGCTCCTCATCGGCCTTGAGGTTCTGCACGCGGTCGAGGCGGGTGCGCAGCTCGTCCTCGAGCGTGGCGGCCTCCTTCTTCGTCGCGGAAACCTTGGCCCGCATGTCTTTGAGCTCATTGTCAGCCTCAGCGAGCGCAGTCTCCGCAGCGCGGGTCTGCTCCTGCGCGGCTTTGAGCTTCTGACCTTCCTTGTCCACATCCTCCTGAGCCTTCATGACGCGCTGCTCGCGGACCTTTTGAGCCTCCTCAAGCTGTTCGATCTGCTGCTGTAGCTCGGCGAGCTTCTTGTTCTGGTTCTCGGTGGTGACGTTGAGTCGCGTGACGAACTGCGAGGCCTCGTCGCGCTGCTTCGTGAAGGTGGAAAGCGCGGCCTGGATGCCGGCCAGCTCGGTGGTGAGCGTGGGGATCTGCTTCCGCAGGACCTTTTCCTCGGCGCGGGCTTTTTCGAGGCTCGCGTCCGCCTCGTTACGGGCTTTGTCGGCGGCCTGCTGGGCGGCGAGGGCTTTTTGAAGGCGTGCCTCGGCATCGGCGGCCTTGGTCTCGGTCGTCTTGAGCGTCTTGGTGAGATCGGCCAGCTTCGCGGACTCGGACTTGAGATCGTTTTCGAGCGTGGCGAGGTCGAGGCGGAGCTTGTCCTGCTGCTTGCCGAGCGTGGCGACGTTCTTGTCCTCGGCGGCGCGGGTCTTCTCCGTGTCCTTCAGGTTCGTCGTGGCGGCGGCGAGGCGCTCGTTCACGTCCTCAAGTTCCTTCAAGCGAGCCTCGCCAGCGGCGACACGTTCCTGGATGCCTTTGAGGCGTGTTTCGGCCGCGTTGGCTTCAGCGAGCTTGGTTTTGACCTCGGCATCCAAGGTGGAGCGTTTTTCGCCGAGGAGCTTTTCGAGGTTCGCAGCCTCGATGCGGAGGGCTTCGGTCGCGGCTTCGGCCTCCTGGCGTTGTTTGGCCGCCTGCTGCATCGCATCGAGGGCGGCCGTTTTGTCCTTGTTCAAGGCAGCGAGCTCGTCGGTGAGGTTTTGGGCCTGCGCACGCGTCTGCTCGACTTTTCCACGAAGATCCGGCAGCAGCGCTTCGAGGTCCGTGCGCTCTTTGGTGAGGCGTTGAGCCTCGGAGGCGAGCTTGTCGCGGTTTTGCGTGGCGGCAGTGATGGCGGCGGAAAGCTCGGCGTGCTGCTTGCTCGCTTGATTGAGCTCTTTGAGACGATCTTCGAGACCTGCGGTCTGGCTGGTCAATTCGGCCACGCGTTTCTCGGCGGCGGCGATCTCCTTCTGCTTCGCGGCGAGGTTATCCTGAAGGTTTTGATAATCGGACTGGGCCGCGGCCACGCTCTGCTGTGCGGTGGCGTGCGTGCTGGTGAGCGTGGCGATGACCACCTCCAGTCCGCTGATCTTTTCCGCCAGGGTGAGCTGCTGTTGAGAATTCTTTTCCAGCGAGGCGACGGACGCGGCGAGCTCCTTTGACTTCGCGGCTACCGAGGCGTTGAGCTCTTCGAGCTCGGTTTTGGCTGCGGCGACCTGCGCGGCGAGCTTTTTGTCCTCGGCCTGCGTTGTTTTGAACTGCGATTCGGCCGTGGCGGCGAGGTCCTGCACGTTTTTAAGGTGCTGGTCCGCGGTGGCGATTTGGGCCTGGCGCTCGCTGAGGTCGGTCTCGGACTGCTTGATGTCGGCCCGCAGCTTGCCGAGATCCTGAGACGCGGTGGTCTGCTGGTCCTCAATGGTGCGGACTTCTTTTTCGACGGCCTCGCGACGCGCGGTGAGGGTCTGTGTCAGCAAATGCTGCGCACGGCCATGCTCGGTGGCTGCGAGAAGCTCGCGGGTGCGTTCATCGCGGTCTTTGACGAGAGCGGCGACGGCGGCCACAACCTCGGCCTTGTGCGATTCGACGGCTTTGAGCGCTTCGTTGCTGTCTTTGAGTCGCGAATCGGTGTCCGCGAGGTCGGAGAGCTTGTTTTCGAGATCGGCGGCCTTGTCTTCGAGGGCTTTGACCTGCGCGGCGAGATCGTTCGAGCGGGTGGTGCGCAGCTCGATCTGCAAATCGAGTTCGTCGCGTTCTTTCGTGGCGCGTTTGTGCTCCTCGGTGGCCTTGGCCTGGGCTTCGGCGGTCTGCTTTTGAAGCTCTGCCAGCTTTGCCTCGGCGGCTTTTTGCTTTGCGTCAAAGTCCGCCTGCGCGGCATCGCGTTCCTTGCAGATGCGCTCGTGCTCGGCCTTCGCGGTTTGCTGCTTCGCGGTGAAGTCATCGATCTCGACACGCAGCGCGGTGAGGCGCTGCTCGGAGCCGCTGACGTCTTTTTGATGCGTCGTCTGCGTGGCGAGAAGCGCGGCGATGGCGGTCTCCAGCAAACCACGCTGATCCTGCATCTGGCCGAGCTGCTTCGTGATGTCCGCGAGCTTCGCCTCGTTGCCACGAAGCGCCTCGACGCGGGCTTTGAGCGCTGTTTCCTCGCCCGTGGCCTGCGCGAGGCGCTGCTGGGTGTCGAGAAGCTGCTCCTGCGCTTTTTGGAAGGCGGCGTTTTTCGCCTCGAGTTCGTCGGCGAGCTTCGCGAGGTCTTTGTCGAGCTTTTGAAGCTCGGCACTGCGTTTCGTCTTCAGCTCCGCTTCGGACTTCTCGGCCTCGGCTTTGAGTTTGGCGAGCTCCTCGATCCGCTTTTCGCCCGCGGCGATGTCGGCGGTGAGCTTGGTGAACTTCTGGAGTGCGGACGACTCGTCCGCCTTCCCCTTGGCGAGCGACGTTTCGAGCGCTTTGAGGTCGTTGGAAAGCTGCTCGATTCTTGTTTTGGCGGACGATTCGTCCGCACTCCTCAATGCAAGCTGCTCGGCGAGTTTGGTGACTTCGGCCTGCTTGGCGGCGAGGTCTTTTTTGACCGTGTCGAGCTCGCTGGTGCTCTTTGTGAGGTCTTTGAGGCGTGTCTCGCCCGTGGCAATTTCGGTGGTGAGCTTGGCGAGCTTTTGCTCGGCGGTTTGAAGCTCGGTGAGTTTCGATTCGAGGCCCTTCGTCTGCTCGGTGAGCAGTTTGACCTTTGTTTCGGCGGACGAGGCGTCCGCGGTGGTGGAGGTGAGCTGGGCAGTGAGCTTCGCAAGCTCGGCTTGTTTCGCATCGAGCTGCTGGTCGAGGGCCTGGAGATCGGCGCTGCGCTTGGTTTTCTGCTCGGCCTCGGATTTTTCGGCCTCGTTGCGGCGCTGGACGAGTTCTTTGACGCGTGCCTCGGCGACGCTGATCTCGGCGGTGAGCTTGGTGAGCTTTTCCTCGGAGGTCGTGAGGGCAGGGAGCTTGGCTTCGAGGGCCTTGGTTTGCTCGGTGAGCTGTTTGAGCTTTGCCTCGGTGGCGGTGGCGTTTTCGCTCAGTTTCGAAAACTCGGCCTGTTTGGCGGCAAATGAAGCTTCGAGGCCTTTGAACTCGACGGCGCGCTTTTCGCCCGCGGCGATGTCGGCGACGAGTTTGGACAGGTTGCGGCTCGCGGCGGCGGCCTCGGCCATGTTCGATGACAAAGTCGATTCGGTGGCCTTCGACTGCTCGGTGAGCTGTGCGAGCTTCTTTTCCGCGGCGGCGGCACCGCTGGTGAGCTGGTCAAACAGAGCCTGCTTCTCGGTGAGCGCGGCTTCGAGTGCCTTCAACTCGGCACCACGCTTCGATTGAAGCTCCGCCTCGGATTTTTCGGCGTCGGCTTTCCGGGTGGTCAGCTCGGAGAGCCGGGCCTCGGCCGTGGAGATGTCGGTGGTGAGCTTCGAGAGCTTGGTTTCGGCGGACGAGGCATCTGCATTCCGCTGGGCGAGTGAGGTTTCGAGGGCCTGGACCTTGGCAGTGAGGTCTTTGAGCTTGGCTTCGGCAGACGAGGCGTCCGCGCTTCTCGTGGTGAGCTGCTCGTTGAGCTTGGAGAGATCGGCTTGCTTGGCAGCGAGGTCTTTTTCGAGGGCTTGGAGTTCGCCGCTGCGCTTCGACTTGAGCTCGGCTTCCGACTTTTCGGCATCGGCTTTGAGCTTGGTCAGCTCGGCAATGCGGCTTTCGGCCGTCGAGATGTCGGCGGAGAGTTTGGAGAGCTTTTGGAGGGCGGACGACTCGTCCGCATTCTTTTGAGCGAGGGTGCTTTCGAGAGTTTGGAGCTGCGCGGTGAGCTGTTCGACCTTCGCCTTGGCGGACGACTCGTCCGCGCTCCTGAGGGAAAGCTGCTCGGTGAGTTTGGCGAGATCGGCCTGCTTCGCGGCGAGATCTTTTTCGAGAGCCTGCAACTCGCCGCTGCGCTTCGATTTGAGCTCGGCTTCCGACTTTTCGGCATCGCATTTGAGCTTGGTGAGTTCGGCGATGCGGGATTCAGCGGCGGTGATGTCCTTTTGGAGCGAGGCGAATTTTTGCTCGGCGGTTTGAAGCTCGGGGAGTCGGGCCTCAAGGGCTTTCGACTGCGCGGTGAGCTGCTGGAGCTTCGTTTCGGCGGACGAGGCGTCCGCGCTCCGGGCGGTGAAAAGGGCGACGAGGGTGGCGAGTTCGGTCTGCTTCGAGGTCAGGCTGGCTTCGAGAGCTTGAAGCTCGCTGCTGCGTTTCGATTTGAGTTCGGACTCGGATTTCTCGGCATCGCCTTTGAGCTTCGTGAGCTCGGCGAGGCGGGCCTCGGCGGTTGCGATGTCTTTTTGAAGGGCGGCGAGCTTTTGCTCGGCGCTGGCGGTGTCGGTAGCACGCTTGGCCTCGGCGGCGCTGTGGATGCTTTCGAGGGCTTTTTGGGCGGTGGCGAGGTCGGCCTCGGCTTTGGTGACGAGGGTGCGGGTGGAGTCGAGCTTGCTCTCGAGGTTGCCGAGATCGCGGCGCTTCTGGTCAAACTTGGCGGCCTCGGCTTTCGCGGCTTCCGCCTCGGCGCGGAGCTTCTCGGCATCGGCTTTGATGCTGGTGAGGCTGGACTGGGTCTCGGTGAGCTCTTTTTTGCGGACTTCGAGCGTGGCCTCCAGGCTGCGCAGCTCATCGCGACGGCGCTGCTCGATCTCGGCCTCGATTTTCAGGGCGTCGCGCTGCTGGCGGAGCTTGTCGATCTCCTCGCGAAGGTCGGCGGCCTGCTTGGCGGCGGCGGGGTCGGGCTTCGGGATGAGGGCCGGTGGCGGTGTGGGCGGGGATTTCTGCGCGTCGCCCGTCGAGGTGGCCATGCGAGGCACGACCGGCGTGGTGGGCTCGATCTTGCCGGTGTCCGGTGAGGGCGGGGGCGTGTCCTCCTTGTCGCGGGCGGGGATGCCCTCGGTATCGCCGCGGCGGCCG
>JBKCXA010000693.1:0-2230 GCA_046316935.1 Prosthecobacter sp. | reverse complement strand
TCACCACATGGAGGGGCCGGTGTCCCAGGTGAGTTCGGCGGGGTGCGTGCTGGCAGTCGGAGAGAGGTTCTGGTGACTGCACGAGGCGAGCACGAAGCCGCTGCCGACGATGAGGAGCGTTTTGCATGTTTTCATGGTTGGGGTTGGGTTGGTTGAGGTTGGGTGAGACGTGTGGTTGTCATCGCTATCCGCCCGTCTCGAAGCCGGGATAGAGAGTCATGCCGCCATCGACGAAGAGCGTGATGCCGTGGACGTAGTCGCTTTGATCGGAGGCCAGCCATACGGCGGCGCGGCCGATCTCCTCGGCCTCGCCGATGCGCTTCTGCGGGATGAGCGTGAGCAGCGCGTCGTAGGCCTCGCGGGTGCTCCAGGCGGCGGTGTTGATGGGCGTGCGGATGGCTCCGGGGGCGATGCTGTTCACGCGGATGCGGCGCGGGGCCACCTCCTGCGCGAGGCTTTTCATCAGCAGCATGAGGCCACCCTTTGACGCGGCGTAGTTCACATGCCCGGCCCAAGGGATGACCTCATGCACGGAGCTGATGCAGATGATTTTCCCCGCGGCGCAGGACAGCGCGGGATCAATGCCCTGCTTGTTGAAGAGACGCACGGCCTCCTGGCAGCACAAAAACGGTCCGGTGAGGTTCACATCCATCACCCGCTGCCATTGCTCGAGCGTGAGGTCCTCAAACGCGGCATCGAGCTGGATGCCCGCATTGTTCACGAGGATGTCGAGGCGTCCAAACTCAACAACCGTGCGCTCAAACATGATGCGCACCTGCTGCGGATCAGACACATCCGCCGGCACGGCGATGGCCCGCGAGCCGCAACGCCTCACCTCCTCGGCCACTTCGAGCGCCTTGTCCGGCTGGCCAAAGAAATTCACGATCACATTCGCTCCCGCATGTCCCAGCGCGATGGCGATGGCCCGCCCTATGCCGGACGAGGCACCGGTGACGAGCGCGGTTTGCCCTCGGAGCAGTTTGAGGACGGGACACGATGGCGGCGGCGGCTCAGGCCATGGAAAAGGAGTCGGCATACGCTGATGCATCCTCTTCATCGACCACCTCGCCAATGCGCAGGCTGCCGAAGGAGAGCTCAGCAATTGGACGAAGCCGCGTCAGGCTCAAGGCCAGCCGATATCCGCGCCGAGTCGCCAGTCGCACATCGAGCACATCTCGCCGCGCATGTCCTTGGGACTGGTGATGGCACGACCGCAGCCATTGCAGCGAACGACCTCGGCTACGTCGGCGGGCTTGTCTTTGACGGCCGGGGCAGCGCACGAAGCGAGCAGCAGGGACATGCAGAGGATGGTGAACAACGTTTTCATGCGATGATGGTGCGGCGCGGATCGGAACGTGCAAGCAACGAAAGCGTTTGAAGTCATCCCTGCTCCGCCGTCCAGCGGGTGGCGTGATGGATGAGCTCGGTGGCGTTTCGCAGGCCGAGCTTTTGGCGGATGTGGGCGCGGTGCGTGTCCACGGTTTTGATGCTGAGATGCAGCGTGCGGGCGATCTCGTGCGGCTCCTTGCCCTGGCCGAGAAGACGATACACCTCGAACTCGCGATCCGTGAGCGTGCTGACGGAGGTGCTCGTGCCGCCTTTGCTGCCGGACATGGCATCGAGGATCTGCGCGGCGATGCGCTCGCTCACGGAAAGGCTGCCGCCGAGCACCTTGCGGATGGCTTGCACGATCTTCTCAGGCCCTTCCTGCTTCATGATGTAGCCGCGGCCACCCGCTTTGATCACGCGCTCCGCGTAGAGCGTCTCGTCGTGCATCGAAATGATGAGCACGGGCATCTGCGGTGCGATGGCGCGGATGTCTTTGAGCAATTCGAGGCCGCCTTTGCCGGGCAGGCTCATGTCGAGCAAAACGAGGTCGGGATGCAGCTTTTCGACAGCCTGCATGGCCTGCGCGGCATCATTGGCCTCTCCGCAAACGGTGAGTTCCGCCTCCAGGTTCACGAGGCCGGTCAGACCGGCGCGGAAGATCGGATGATCATCGACGATGAGGACGCGTTTTTTGGCGGGAGCGTCGTTGGGCGGGTTTTTCTTCGGCATGGTGAGGGGTGGGTTGAAACTGGCAGGTGACGATGACGCCTTTGCGGCGGCCGTTGCACACGCTGAGCGTGCCGCCGGCCATCTCGGCACGGTAGCGCATGATGCGCATGCCCATGCCCTCGCTTTGCAAAGGCTCGCGCAAGCCGCCGCCATCGTCGGTGATGGTCAAAGC
>JBKCXA010000692.1:0-4487 GCA_046316935.1 Prosthecobacter sp. | reverse complement strand
GCCCAAGGGCATCCTGCACAGCACCGCGGGCTACCTCCTGCATGCGCAGATGACCTGCAAATACGTCTTCGACCTCCGCGATGACGATGTGTACTGGTGCACGGCCGACATCGGCTGGGTCACTGGCCACAGCTACATCGTCTATGGCCCGCTGGCCCTCGGTGCCACCTGCCTCATGTATGAAGGCGCTCCAAACTGGCCGGAAAACGACCGCTTCTGGAAGATCATCGAAGAATACGCCGTCACCGTTTTCTACACCGCACCGACCGCCATCCGCGCCTTCATGAAGTGGGGCGACGAATGGCTCAAGAAGCACGATTTGAGCAGCCTGCGCCTCCTCGGCACCGTCGGCGAGCCGATCAATCCCGAAGCGTGGATGTGGTATCACAACAAAGTCGGCGGCGGCAAATGCCCCATCGTCGATACCTGGTGGCAGACCGAAACCGGCGGCCACATGATCACGCCGATCCCCGGTGCCATCCCCACGAAGCCCGCGCCGCCGAAGAGGAAGTTGTTCATCGTGCCTTGGCTGCATGCCTGAAGGCCGAGAGCCTTGATCAGCGTGTCCACCAGCCGCTGACTGACCTCGACATTGCCACCGACGACCGCGGGATCATTCGCCGGATCGCCGGTGAAGGCTGGATTGAGCATCGAAACGGGCAATACGATCTCCAGCGGCTCCATGAGGCCTTCGTTGAGCGGCAGGTCTTCTTGAAGCCAGAGCCGCATCACATACAAAACGGCACTTCGCACGATGGCGGTGGTGGCGTTGAGGTTTCGCGGATGCACGCCGCTGGTGCCGGTGAAATTGAGCAGGAGCTTCCCATCGCGTTTTTCGAGCGAAACGGCGATTTGATGACCGTCGTCGAGTTTTTCGATGGCGGTGACCTTTTCGCTCAAACGCTCGATTTGATTCCGCATGACCTCGGCACTGTGATCAAGGATGCGCTGCATGTTTTCGAGCAGCGAATCGTCCGCGATGGCTCTCAAGCGCTCCGCACCGTGCAGATTGGCGGCGAGCTGGGCGTGCAGATCGGCGAGGTTGTCGGCGAGATTGCGCGTGGGACGTGGCGAGGCGGTCAGCAGCGTGCTGATGGCATCAAAACAGGACTTTCCGCCGCGAATGAGGTGCGTGGGAGCGATGACGACGCCTTCTTCGATCAAGCGCGTGGCATGCGCGGGCATTGAGCCGGGCGTGATGCCGCCGATTTCGGCATGGTGGGCACGATTGGCGATGTAGCCGATGAGTTTCGCATCATCGAAGACCGGCGTGATGAGCGTGACATCCGGTAGGTGTGATCCACCGAAGGCCGGATGATTCGTGATGATGGTGTCACCGGGTTCCATCGTAACGGCTCTGGCGACGGCGCGGACGCATTCGCCGAGGGCTCCGAGATGCACGGGGATGTGTGGAGCGCTCGAGAGAAGGCGTCCGTATGGATCAAGGAGCGCGCAGGAGAAGTCGAGGCGTTCGCGGATGTTCGTGGAGATCGCGGTGCGGCAGAGCAGGGCACCCATGTCCGTCACGATGGCGTGGAAACGGTGGCGGAGGAGGTCTTGCGTGAGTGAGGCGTGATTCGTGATGCGTGAATCGCGACGGAGAATGTGGCCGTGATCGGGAATGGTCTCGACGGACCAGCCGGGGGCGATGACGAGGGTGGAGAAGGCGTCCTGGAGGAGGGATTGAGTATGTTGTTCACGCTTTAGCGTGCTCTGGGGACGCTCGTCGGACACGCTAAAGCGTGAACAACGTACTTCTTCGCGGATGATCGTGCGGAGTGAAACGAGCTCGATTTCGCGGTTCTGGGGCGGTGGGTAGCCGAAAAGGCGCTGATAGGCCTCGCGGTAGAGTCGTGGGAGATCGTGGGCGTTTTGGTATTCGACTTGGAGCGGCGTGTCCTGGCCGCGGAGGCGGAGTTCGGCGATATGGGTCTCATGGGACCCATGTGACTCATGCGTCCCATGAGACAAAAACTGCGAAAGCGGCATGCGGTATTCTTTTTCCTCAATGCGCTCCGGGATGGCCTCTTGCAGGCCGACGGCGCTCAGAATACCCGCATGCTGCGGCACGAGGATGGTGCGGATGCCGAGGCTCTCGGCGACGGCACAGGCGTGCTGCGGTCCGGCGCCACCAAAGGCGAGCAGGGCGTGATCGGCGGGATCGTAGCCTTCGCCGATGCTGATGCGGCGGATGGCATCGGTCATGTGCTCGACGGCGAGATGCAGCAAAGCGTGCAGGAGTTCTTCTTCGCTTTGCGTGCCGTCGTGAAGCTCGCGGAGGCGCTCCCGGGCGGCATTCACGTCGAGCGGGATCGGCGCTTTGGCGGGATCGAAGCGACCGAGGAGCAAATTCACATCGGTGATGGTGAGCGGGCCGCCTTTGCCGTAGCACGCAGGGCCGGGATGCGAGCCTGCGCTTTCTGGGCCGACGGCGAGGCCGTGATGCGTCCTGCGGCAAATCGAGCCGCCACCGGCGGCGACGGTTTCGATGTGCACGGAAGGCGCGAGGAGCTTCATGCCGGCGACATCTTGTGTGAAGCGATAGCCGGGCCGGCCAGCGATGCGGGCCACGTCCGTGCTGGTGCCGCCCATGTCGAGCGTGATGATTTGATCAAAGCCGAGGCGTCGGGCGAAATTGGCCGCGCCGATGGCTCCACCGGCCGGTCCGCTGAGCAGCATGTCCTTTGGGCGGATGTCGTCGGCGGTGTTAAGACCTCCGGCGCTCGTCATGACCTGCATCGGGGGCGAGACGCTGCGGATGGCATTCAACCACGACTGCACCGGACCATGCAGATAGGCATCCGCGACGGTGCTTTGGGCGCGAGGCAGCAATTTGGCAAAGGCGGCGGTTTGATGCGACAGCACGACATGCGTGAAGCCGCACTCGCGGAGGAGTTCGCCGACGCGAAGCTCATGCTGCGGATGTGCGTGGCCATGCATGAGGCACACGGCGGCGGTGGTGATGCCTTTGGAGATCGCATCCAGTGCCAAAGTGCGAACGGCGGCTTCATCGAGCGGTGTGAGGACTTCGCCATCCACGCTGACACGTTCCGGCACCTCGCAAGCAAGCTCGTGGAAAGTCGGACGAGGTTCGTGACGCAGCGCGAAGAGATCGGCTCGGCGTTGATCGCCGATGTGGAGGAGATCGCCGAAGCCTTGGGTGATGAAAAGGGCGATGCGGCTGCCTTTGCGTTCGAGCAGGGCATTCGTGGCCCGCGTGGTGGCGATGCGGAGCTGCATCGGCGGGTAGGCGGCACCGGGCGGTGTATTGGTCAAAATACGTGCACCGAGCACGGGGGCTTCTTCACCGGTGAAAAGCTCGACGAGTGCTCCGGCATGCCATTCGGCTGGTGGAGGGGAATTGAGGGCGATTTGGCCGTTTTCGTAGTGTTGGACGATTTGGCGTGATTCGGGATGCGTGAGGCTGCGGATGGAAAAGCCGCGCAGGAGGCCGTTTGGCAGCGGCGGGAGGCCGGAGAGCTTTCCATCCTGCCAAGTGGCACGCAGATGGCCGGTGGATAGGACTTTGCAGCGGGATTCGCGACCTTGCGGGTCGAGAGCGTGGCAATCCGTGAAGGTGCCGCCGGTGTCCGCTGCGATGCGCCAGTTCACGGGTTACTTGCCAGCGGAGGGGTCGGGAAGTGCTTGGTAGTCCACATCGGGAATCCAGCGCATCTCTTTGAAGGCGTCGATATACGGGCCGGTCTGCTGCTCCTTGAAGATGCTGGTGGCTCGCAGCATCCACTCCTGTGCCATCTTCTCGTCTTTCTTCGCGAAGGAGATGGCGGCGTTGCTGAAGTAGTAAGCGGGCGTGTCATCCATGAAGGTGAAGCTCTCTTTGATGATCTTTTCGGCCTCGTCGTATTTCTTCTGGCGGGCCTCGCAGATCACGATGCGCGAGATGGCGAGGTGACGGATGACCTGCGGGAGCTTCGGGAAGTCAGTCACGAGCTTGCGGAAGGCGGCGGAGGCGGTGGGGAAGTCGTGACGAGCGAATTCGAGCTCGGCGAGATTGAAGGCGGGGCCGGCGTTTTGCGGATCGAGTTCTTTTGCCTTCAGGAATTGCTCCTTGGCGAGATCGAAATCACGACGGCGTGGGGCGAGGTAGACATCGCCGCGCATGGTGTAGATGAGGCCGTTCTTCGGGGAGATTTTTTCGGCTTCATCGAGCTTCGCGACGGCGTCGGTGTAGCGGTTCTGCTTCCGCATCTCCTGAACGTCCTGGAAGATTTTGATGAGCTTTTGTTGATCGGCCTCGGAGAGCTTCGCGTCGCCCAGTTGCTCGGCGGTAGAGGGTGCGGCGGGGGCCTGCGGGTTTTGCTGGGCGGTGGCGGCCAGCGGAAGGATCGCGAGGAGGGCGAGAAGTTTTTTCATGCGGGCGGAACGGTTGGGGTTCAGGTCCAAGGTTTCAAGTTTCAAATTGGTGAAGATTCCTTAGCGCGGCGTGGCGAGCTGCTGTTCGCAAGTGTCGTTGATGAGGCAGAGAT
>JBKCXA010000691.1:0-16812 GCA_046316935.1 Prosthecobacter sp. | reverse complement strand
CCGCGATACCACGCTCGATCCGCGCACGCTCGGCATCCCCGCAGCCAGCATCGACGACCTCGTCGGCGGCGAGGCCGCGCAGAATGCCGGCATCCTCGAAAGCATCCTGGCCGGCACCACGAAAGGAGCGAAGCGTGACATTGCCGTGCTCAACGCCGCCGCCGGCTTCGTCATCACCGGCCTCAGCGACAGCCTGGAAGCTGGAAAAGCCCGCGCCGAGGAGCTGCTCGACCGCGGCGCGGCTCACGCCAAGCTCCGCGAGATGCAAAGCCTCACCTGAGACTCAACTCCCCAGCACCCTCCTCATCATCGCCATGCTCGCATTACCGCCCGTGAGGATGCAGGCGACTTTTTTGCCTCTCCATGCCTCACGCTGCTTTTTCAGGGCGGCATAGGCGAGCGCTCCGGCACCTTCGGGCAGGTTGTGAGTCGCCAAAAGCAGGTCCCGCATGGCCTCGATGGCCTCGTCGTCATTCACGGTGACGATTTGATCCGCATGCTGTAGCACGAGCGCCAGAGCATCGGGATTCGGCGTCTTGCAGGCGACGCCTTCGGCGACTCGTGTGGTGCTTGATTGCTCCACCAACTGCCTCTGCTGAAACGACAGCGCATAAGCCGGCGCATGCTCGGAGACCACACCGATGAGTTTGACCTTCAACCCGAGCGCCTGGCGGGCGGCGGCAAGCCCGCAGAAGCCCGAACCAAGCCCGATGGGCACAAACACGGCATCAAGACCTGCGACACTGTGAAACAACTCGATGCCGTAGGTGGCCACGCCACGCACCAGCCAGGGATGAAACGATGGCACCGCATGCAGCCCCTCGCGTTCAGCGAGCAGCCGCGAGTGCTCCAGCGCCTCCTGAAACTCGTCACCATGCTCCACGAGCTCCGCGCCGAGCGAGCGCATGGCCGCGTTCTTCTCCGGGTTGTTTCCTCGCGGCACGACGATGACGGCACGCAGGCCGTTCTCCCGCGCCGCGTAGGCGATGGACTGGCCGTGATTCCCCGTCGTGGCGGCGATGACTCCACGCACCGCGGGGTCGTGACGCTTCAGTTCATCCATGTACACCAGTCCGCCACGGATCTTGAAGGCACCGACTGGCGTGTGATTCTCGTGCTTCAGCCACAGCTCGCAGCCGAGCCCGGCCTCCAGCAACGGCCAGCGGTAGGTGGGCGTCTCGCGGATATGGGGCCGGATGAGCACCTTGGCAGCCTCGATCTCGGAAAGGGTCGGAAGAGAATCCATGCGCCGACATAAAACAGGACGCCGGTCCGTCAATCGCCCGGGGCTGGCATTCGACAGCGTGGCGATGCCATGCTAGCGCCTGCGGATGTCCTACGATGCCTCCACCAGCCGCGCCATGCGCCTTTCGCTTGCCGTGGGGTTTCTCATGGTCGTGCTCAAAGTAGGCGCGTATGTGCTCACCGGCTCGGCGTCCATCCTGGGCGATGCGGCGGAGTCGGTCGTGCATGTGGCGGCGGTGATGTTCGCGGCCTTCAGCCTCGGTTTGCTGAAAAAACCGGCCGATGACGATCATCCGTATGGTCACACGAAGGTGGCGTTCTTCTCCGCGGGCATCGAAGGCGGCCTCATCATCCTCGCGGCGCTCTTCATCATCTACGAATCGGTGCATCGCTGGATCCATCACCTGCCGCCTTCGAATCTCGACCAAGGCTTGCTGCTCACCGTGTTGACGATTGCCATCAATGCCGCGCTGGGCTGGTATCTGATCCGCACGGGCCGCAAGGCCGGATCGCTCATCGTCGAATCAAATGGCAAGCATGTGCTCACCGATGTGTGGACAAGCCTCGGCGTCATCATCGGCCTCGGGCTCGTGGCGCTCACCGGCTGGCATGGCTGGGACTCCGTCTGCGGACTCCTCATGGCTGGAAACATCATCTGGACCGGCCTCGGCCTCATGCGCCAGAGCGTCGGCGGCCTCATGGACTCCGCGGATCCCAAGTTGAATGCCGCGCTTGATACCGCGCTGCGTCGCGAAACTGAAAAACATGGCCTGCACTTCCACGCGCTGCGTCATCGCGACGCGGGCGAGATGCACTACGTCGAGGTGCATCTGCTTTTTGAAGATGACATCCTGCTGCGTGATGCCCACCGCATCGCCACGGAGATCGAGCATGCCGTGCAGGTCAGCGTGGATCGTCCCGTGCTCATCACCACGCACCTCGAATGCCAGGGCGATCACGACGAGCTCCACCAGCACGGCGAGGCCAGCGATCCGAACACCCACCGCGCATGATCCCGCTCTCCGCCGACGCTTTGAATGACGACACGCTCCCGTGGCGCGTGCGCGTCTTTGATGAACTCGGCTCCACCAGCGACTGGCTCAAGCAAAACGCCGCGCAGCTCGAAACCGGCGCCGTCGTCTTCACCGAGTCCCAAACCGCCGGACGCGGCCGGCGTGACAACCGCTGGATCGCCCCGCGTGGCAAGGATCTGATGTTTTCGCTGCTTTTGAAGCCAACCGCATCACTGGAGAAATGGCCGCGCATCACCACGCTGGCCGCGCTGGCCATCTGCAAGGCCATCGAGGCCGAATTGCCGCTCTCGCCGCGCATCAAGTGGCCGAATGACATCTACCTCGGTGATCTCAAAACGAGCGGTCTGCTCGCTGAGACCGTCACCACGCCTTCCGGACTCGTTTTGGTCCTCGGCATCGGTTTGAACGTCAACACGCTCGATTTCCCGCCAGACCTCAGCGCCACCTCGTTGCTGCAAAAGCTCGCTTCGCCTGTGCTGCGTGAAATTGACCGCAACCCGCTCGCTAAACGCCTGCTCGAATGCCTTCACGCTGAGTTTCAGCGACTCGATGACGACTACAGCCAGGCCATCGCCGAGGTGCGAGAGCGCAGTTGGCTGCTCCATCGCCAGATTCGTGCTCAAACACCGCAGGGCGAGGTCTTCGGCCGCGTGTTCGATCTCGATGAGGAAGGGCAATTGCTGCTGCAACTCGCCGACGGCAGCGTGCAGACACTCGCCAGCGCCGACCATGTGCGGGCGGTGGTGTAGCCAGGGATTACTTGGCGGTGCTTTCGCCTTGTAGGCCAGGTCTGTGACCTGGCATCCCGCCTCGCAGAGGCGGCCCACAGCGGGCTTTTGCCTTGTAGGCCAGGTCTGTGACCTGGCATTCCGCCTCGCAGAGGCGGCCCACAGCGAGGCTGGGCGAGAAATGGAGGATAGCCGGAGCTACTTCGCGGTGCCTTTGTTTTGCTCGGCAGCCCAGGCCTCGATGGCCGGGATGTCGAAAAGGCGGAAGCGGCGCTGAATGCGCTGCTCGAGGGCGATCTGCGCATGCTTGGCGACTTCGAGAGAGGGATCGCTTTTGACCGCTTCGATCAGTTTGGTGTTCGTCTCCGGGGAATCGCTGCTTTTGAGCAGGATGGCGGCACGCACACGCACCTCCCAGGAGAGTTTGGCATCTGCCAGCAGCTTGAAGAGGTGCTGCGGCTTCAGGTCGGCCTCGTATTGAAGGTTCTCGCCTTTGAAGAGTTCCGTCACCGGCAGCCGGAAGCCGGGATCCTCACGCTGATAAAACTGCACCATGCGCACCACGCGCATGTATTCCGCCTGTGCCGCGTCACGCAGATGATCGGAGCCGGAGCCGCGGATGTATTCGACGAGAGTTTCGAGCGGCTTGCGCTCGCCACTGACGATGGCCTCGTCCGCGTAGGCGGTGATGCGGTTCCGCTCTTTAAGCTGGATGAATTCCGCCTGCGTGGGCGTGACGGGGGTGACCATCTCCGCCATGCGCTCGACGCCGGCCTGGCCCTGTCCGTCCAAAAGACTGCCTGCGGGCACCGCCGGGGCGGCAGGCGCTGTGCCAGAGCTGCCACGAGCCGCCGCCACACGCTCAATGGCCTCACGGAGTTCTTTTTGCGTGCTCAACTGATCCCGCCGCCAGTCGTCGAGCTGCTTCTGCATGGCCGTGAGCTGCGTGGTGACCTCCGCCTGCGTGCCGGGCTGGCTCACGGCGGGCGGCGGCGTTTCCTCGACGGGTTTGCCTGATGGCACCGCTGCCAGTTTGTCGATCTTTTGACTCATCAGATGCCAGACGACGGCCAGCGCACCGAGCGTGATGATGAGAGAGGCGGCAAAATACTTCGGCGCGGTGTCCGGACGGCGGGCGTTTGAGGAAGTCGTGGCGGATGAATCGGCTTTTTTCTTTCCCGCATGCTGGTCATCCCGCACGACGTCGATCACCCCGGTGGAAGGTTCCTTCGCGGGATTCTCTTTGGAGGCTTTGGACTTGGAGGTGCTGGCCATGCGGAAGTGTGAGGAAAAGGTTGGCGGATGAATCTTGCCAGCTTTTGGGTTTCGGGCGAGCATCCACCGCACCTTCTGACACATGCCAGCCGATTCGTCCAGCCCCGCACCAGCCGCCACGCCGCAACCAGATGCCACGCTCGTCTGGAAAGCAGCCCTCGGCACCATGGGCCTTGGCTTCGTTCTTCTCTTCATCGTGTGGCCCTATCAAGAGTGGGATTTCGGCTACAGGATGAGCGTGCTGACCGGCTGGCTCAAGTGGGTGGTGAAATCCCCGGACTGGACGTTCTGCCTGTTCGTGCCGCTGATCACAGGCGGGCTCGTCTGGATGCGCCGGGCCGGGCTGCGGGGCCTGCCTTGGACAGGTAGCTGGCTCGGGGTGCTGCCCCTGGTGCTGGGGCTGTTCGTTTATTGGGTCGGGTTCAAGGCGAACACCGGTTACCCGGCCTTCCTCGCCATCCAGCTTGTGCTGGCGGGCTTCATCCTGCTGCTCGGCGGCCGGGAGTGGATGCGGGCGCTATTTTTCCCGTGGCTGTTTTTATTCTTCACCTGGCCGGTGCAGCCGCTGGAGGATTCCGTGGCATCTCCGCTGCGTTACCGCACCGCCGCGATGACCGCGAAAGTGCTCGGCATGCTCGGATCACCTGCGGTCAATGAAGGCAGTGCCCTGCAATCCGCGCCGGATGCCTCTCGCGGCATCGAGACCGGCGCGGCCTTCAGCCTCGATGTGGATGCGAAGTGCAGCGGCATCAATTCGCTCTTCGTGCTCATGATGATCTCCGCCCTGCTCGGCTATCTGGCGCTGAGGAGCACGCGTTCCCGCCTCATCCTTTTCATCTGCTCCGTGCCGCTGGCCGTGGCGGGTAATGTGGTCCGGCTGATCATGCTCGCCTTCGGCAGCATGTGGTTCGGCTCGGACTTCGCCATCGGAAGACGCATCGGCGAGCACCAGGAGATGTCCTTCTTCCACACCATGGCTGGCTTTGCGGTCTTCGGCGTGGCCCTGGCAGGCATGTTTGCGATTTGCTATGTGCTCGAAGGCCGTGAGATGAAGAAAAATCTCGCCCGCCACCAGCAGCGTCCCGGCACTGGTGCCTGGGTGCGCCTGCCCCTGCCCCGCCGCACGCTGGCCCAGCTCGTCGTGATGTCCGTGCTGCTGGCCACGATCCTCGGCATTTGTGCTTCCACGGATACCCGCTATCTAGTATCCAAAGCGGGCGTCACCCTCGACATGCCGCTCTCGGTCGGCGATTACCAGGGGCGCGTCATCGGCGTGACCGCCGAGGAGAAGAAAGGACTCGATGAAGGGGTCAAGCTGGAGCGTGTTGCCTACCTCAACCCCAGAGGCCGCACCATCATCTCCACCATCGTGCTCAGCGGGAACTTGAAGCGCTCCCTGCACCGGCCCGAGGTCTGCCTGCCCAACCAGGGGTGGAGCATCGTGGAGAGCACGCCGGTCAGCATCCATTCGCCAGAAGGCGGCTCATTCCAGGCCACCAGCCTGCGCTTCTTCCTCGATCATCTGGATGAAAACGGCCGCCGCTTGCGCCAGCGAGGCGTGAACATCTATTGGTATGTCGGCTCGGACGACACCACCTCCGCCTCGCATTACGAGCATGTGGCCACGACCTACCTGGATGCCATCTTCCGCAATCTGAACCACCGCTGGGCCATGGTTTCCGTTTTCGTCCCCATCCCGCCCAGCGAGACGGAAGGTCCCGAGGGCATGTTCGCTGAATTTACTGCTCTCGAGGATGCCCGCGAGTTTGCCGCGCTGTTGCAGCCGCTGATCACCACCTCCAAGAAAACAGCCTCCAGCGAGTAAGCGCGCAGTGGAAGACGCGTCTTGCACGACTGCCGCGCTGGTTTACGCGTAGCCCCCCCCATGAGCGACATTCCTTCTGACACTCCCACACCGGACACACCCGATGAGGCGAAGCCAAAAAAGCCCGCCTCCGCCGAGGAGATCAGCCAGAAGCTGGAGGACTTCATCAAGAACACCCTCGGCGGGCAGGTGCTCTTCACCCGCATCGACGGACCGATGCCAGCCCGGAAGGAACCTGATTCCGCCAGGACCGAAGACGAACCTGAGAAGGACGGTGGAGCCGCGTTCGCGTTTCATTTCAAGCCCGCGGACATCAAGACGCACCTCGACCGCTATGTGATCCGCCAGGACGAGGCCAAGAAGGTGCTGGCCACCGCCGTGTGCGATCACTACCACCATGCCCGCATGCTGCGGGAGCATCGCGAGCAGCACCCGGACGGCCCGCCGCTCGAGTTCTCGAAGCAGAACGTCATCATCATCGGCCCCACCGGCGTGGGAAAAACGTATCTGGTCAAACGCATCGCGGACCTCATCGGCGTGCCGTTTGTGAAGGCGGATGCCACCAAGTTCAGCGAGACCGGCTACGTCGGCGCGGATGTGGATGACATGGTGCGGGATCTGGTGACGAAAGCGGACGGAGACATCGAACTCGCCGAACACGGCATCATCTACATCGACGAAATCGACAAGCTCAGCAGCGGCCCGGAGCGCCTCGGACGCGATGTGAGCGGTCGCGGCGTGCAGACCGCCCTGCTGAAGCTGATGGAGGAGACCGAGGTGCCGCTCTACTCGCAGAACGACATCCGCAGCCAGATGCAGATGATGTTCGACACCCGCAAAGGACGCACTGGCCGAGAGGTGATCAACACACGAAACATCCTCTTCATCGTCAGCGGCGCCTTTGCCGGACTGGAGAAGCTCATCGAGAAGCGCACGAACCAGAAGGCCATCGGCTTCGTCTCCGCCAGCGACCCCGAACGCCCGCCTGCGGAGCATTTGTTCCGGGATGTGGTCACGAAGGATTTCATCGACTACGGCTTCGAGTCAGAATTCATCGGCCGGCTGCCCGTCCGGGTCGTGTGCGATCCGCTGAGTGCGGATGATCTCTTCGCCATTATGAAGACGAGCGAGGGCAGCCTCATCCGCCAGTATGAGCGCGAGTTCGCCGCGTATGGCATCAAGGCCGTTTTCCATGATGACGCCCTGCACGAGATCGCCGCACGAGCCGCCGGCGAAAAAACCGGCGCCCGCGGCCTCGTCACCGCCTGGGAAAAAGTGCTGCGTGACTTCAAATTCGAGATGCCAAGCCTCGGTCTGCCCGAGCTGACCATCGACGCCTCGCTCGTCAAATCCCCGCAGACCGCCCTGGAGCACTGCCGCGATCAATCCACCCGCCTCGTGCATCAAATGAGCGAGGCGCATGCCCACGACGTGAACATTTGGGCGGACGAGTTTTACAACCAGCACGGCTTCGACCTTCGCTTCCAGCCAGAGTCCATCGTCGCCATCGCCGCCCGGGCACAGCGGGAAGGCCTCGGCATCGCCGCGCTGTGCTCAAAGCTCTTCAAAGACTATCCCTTCGGTCTGAAACTCGTTTCTCGCAGCACCAGCACGACGCAGTTTCCCATCCCGCCCGAAGCAGTCGAGCACCCTGATCCGTGGCTCAGCGAGCTCGTCGTGCAGGCCTGCCGCCCGGCGAGTGAAGTGCCTGTTTCAACCACCGAACCGCACTCATCGTGATCCGGGGTTGAAGCAAGGAATCTGAACCCGGTGCCGGCACGGATGATCCGCCCAAAGCCTGGCCGAGTGTGCTGAATTACGCGTGGAGTATCGCAGGTGGTTAAGCCTTGCCGCCGAACAAGCGGGCAAAGTGGCTGGATACGACGGCGGGGCGCCCCCACAGGCGGAGGAGATCGATATTCGGGCGCGCCATCTGCGGCGCGGGTGGTAGTTGGGGCACGCAGACCTTTGGCGCTGCGATGCGGAAGCTGGGGCAGAAGCTCCTCAAAAGGAATTCGCATTTGGCCTGAGCCTCTCAGAAGCATGAGCTGGTGGGTGAACGCGGGGAACGGCAGGCGGAGACGTGTCTCGTTACAAGACTGAAGGCAGGCGGACTCAAACCGGGCAACCCTGCCCAGGCCAAATAATCAGAGCCAAGGACGGTGGTCTCACAGGAATAGCTGGCAGAGAAGCTGGCGATGAAGTCGGCGGCGAATGTCAGGCAGCAGTTGCGGCGTCTTGACGTGAAGGCTGCGGTCAAGAAAGTGCCGCTGACCCCGTTTCCAAATCGGCTCCGCGATGGGGTATTGAGAGTTGCCCTGTTCATGTGGAACAGGGACTCGGGCGCTGTTGCACAGCAACAACGCCACTTTGCCACCCCGGAGGGCGGGATTGCATTCCCGCCCATTTGTCCGGGCTTTCGCGCATGCCACATCCCACGGCTCCGCACCACCTCCGCCCATCTCAAGTGGGCCTCCGGTTATGGCTTCGTCGAGGCACTGGGACGTGGCCTGCTCCCTGGAGTGAGTTTCTCGTTGAGCTCATTCAGACGACGTTTTGACCTCTGCCGGGACCACCGCCCGATGCCGGGCTAATTCGGCGGGGGCACCTTGACGCCTGCCATCGCGCCAAAAAGGGCCGTGGTGCCCCACCACATCTTTTCTGCTGCGGTGAGGCGCGGCTTGCCATCGTAGCCGGTGGCTTTTTTGGCCTCGCCTGCGAGCACGCCGGGGTTCCAGCCGGGCACGCCATCGTTGGGCACAAAGAGGCATTTGCCATCTCGCGAGTCCGTGAACCATGTGCCATCACGCTCCGTGCGCGGTCGGTCGGCAGCATAGCCCGCTGGCACATACGTCGGCGGCTGTTGGGCGACCTGATGCCAGAGGTGCATGCTGTTCCAATCTGCGTCCCGCTTCTTTCCGGTGCTGCACGAGGCACACATCAGCAGTGCCAGTAACGCGCCGCATCCGCGGGTGAACCACAGCAGGTGGCGGGAACGAGGCCAAGGCAGGCGAGTCACTCTGGCAGGTTGGTCTTGCGTGGTCATGATGGCGTCCGGCTTCCAAGTCACAATTTCATGGCAAAGTGGACCTGCCGCGCCACCTCCTCGAATCCGCAGCTCGGATACAGATGCTGGCCAATGGCATTCGAGGCCATTGTCTCGATTTGCGCCACCTTCATCCCGGCCTCCCGCATGTAGTCGAGCGCATGCACGATGAGCCGCCGTCCGAGCCCGAGTCCTCGGGCGGCCTCGACGACCGCGAGATTTGGAATGCGGCCCCGTCCGTTCACCGGATCGAGCCGCACGGTGATGTAGCCAAGCATCTGCCCCTCGCGTTCCGCGACGAAGCAGCCCTCGGGATTCTGCGTGACATCGTCGTCGATGTGATCAGCCTTGCGGGCCTTCCAGTCGCGCTCGTTCCAGCGACCGAGCTTTTGCTCCAGCGCCATGTCCAGGGAGACGCCGCCAAAGGATTCGACAGTGATCTGACGCAGCAGGGGAAGATCCGAGGCGCGGTAGTGGCGGATGGTGACGGGCGAGTCGTGCATGAGGAAAAGTGAACAAAATCAGATCAGAAAACGTTCACTGCGACACCTTTTCCTCTGTGTCATGCAACCTTCATCAAGCCCGGCACCAAAGCTGCGAAGGGTGATTCGCCCAAGCCGTTGGCGTTCTAGTAATTTAAGATTGCTTAACTTCTGGTTTGTATCATTCTTGTTAAACATGCAGTCAGTCTCCCGACATCGAGTTCTCACGCGCTTCCTCCCTAGGCTGGCGTTGCTCGGCCTGCTCGCGACTTCCCTCAGCCAGTGCACTAGCATCAAGAAGGCGGATGTCGTGGTCAGCGTGAAGGAGCAAAAGCTCGGCCTGTATGAGCAAGGCCAGCTCAAGAAGACCTACAAGATCTCCACCTCGAAGTTTGGCCTAGGCGACAAGCCCGGCAGCAACTGCACGCCGCTCGGCCAGCATCAGGTGGTGGCCAAGATCGGTCACGGCCTGCCCGCTGGTGCCGTCCTGAAGAGCCGCCGCTGGAATGGTGAGGTCATCAAACCCAACGCCCCTGGTCGCGACCCCATCGTTTCCCGCATTCTCTGGCTCAAAGGCACCGAAAAGAGCAACAAGAACGCCTTCGGCCGCTTCATTTACATCCACGGCACCCCGGAGGAGCGCCGCCTGGGCGAGCCTGCCAGCTATGGCTGCGTGCGCATGGGCATGAAGGATGTCGTCAGTGTCTTCAACTCCGTCAACGTGGGTGCCAAGGTCGTCATCACCCCCGGCAGCCTGCCGAAGGGAGATCCCCCTCCCGAGGAGAAAAAGGAGGGCGAGGTCAATCCCACGCCGGATGAGGACGATGACCACGCCCTGCCCATCCAGGTCGCCAAGCTCGACGAGGATCCGAAGGAACGCGCCAATGCCGAGGCCAAGGCCGGCCCTGAAAAGCCCGCGGCGGCCAAGCCCTCCTCTTCCACGACGAAAAAGAGCCCTTCCAAGCCCACCACGGCCTCCAAAAGCAAGAGCAAGAAGCCGGTGAAGACCTCCTCGTCGAAGGCGGTGACGAAAAAAAGCCCCACGGCCTCCGCCAGCAAGTCTCCGGCTTGAGCCCAGGAACGCGGCCGAGTTGATTTTTTGGGTGGATGAACCGGGGAAAAACCGCCAGCATCGCCGCCCATGTCTCCCGTCCTCGCCGCCGTCTCCGCCGCCCCTGATTACTGGCCCTTTGCCGTGCTCGCCATCAGCGTGGCCTTCATCATTGTCGGCATCAGCAAGCTGCGCCTGCATGCCTTCATCGCCCTGGTGCTGGCCGCCATGCTCGCCGGGCTGCTCACCAACAAGGAGAGCTGGGACATCGTGCAGAAGGACGGCAAGGTGAAGGCCACATCCTCCATGGTCGGCGTGGTCGAGATGGTCTCCAAGGGCCTCGGCGATACCGCGCGGGACATCGCCATCTCCATCGCCCTGGCCGCCATCATCGGCATGTGCCTGATGGAGAGCGGCGGCGCGGACAAGGTCGTGCGGCGCTTCCTGGCCTTCTTTGGCGAGAAAAAAGCCGGCTGGGCCCTGCTCTGGAGCACCTTCATCCTTAGTGCCCCCATTTTCTTCGACACGATGTTCATGCTCATGGCACCGCTGGCCATGGCGCTGCGCATGCGCACCGGCAAGGACTACACCCTCTACATCCTCGCCGTCTGCTGCGGCGGCACCGTCACCCACTCGATGACTGTCCCGCATCCCGGCCCCGTGGCCGTGGTGGACGATCTGCACCTGAATGTCGGCGAATCGATCATCGGCGGGCTCGTCATCGGGGCCATCACCTGCGTCTTCGGCTTCCTGGTCAGCAAGTGGCTCAACGCGAAAACCGATGTGCCCCTGCGTGAGACCAATGGCATCTCCCTGGAGGAGCTGAAAGGCGTGAGCGCACGCACCGAGAGCGAGCTTCCCAGCTTTTTCTGGAGCATCACCCCGGTCATCCTGCCTATCCTGCTCATCAGCCTCACGACCGTCTTTGAGCTGGCCCATCTCTCCGCCAAGACCGGCCCCGGCTGGGGGCAGGGCTTGGTCGCCCTTTGCGGCGGAGACGCCGGCTTCACCTCGGTGCGCACCTGGGTGGATTTCATCGGCCACAAGAACATCGCCCTCTTCATCGGGGCCTTCATTTCCCTCGGAGTTCTGGCCCGCCAGCGCGGCTTTGGCCTCAAGAAGCTCGAAGAGCTTGTCGGCCCGCCGTTGGAGACCGCCGGCATGATCATCCTAATCACCAGCGCAGGTGGTGCTTTTGGCCTCGCGCTGCGCAGCGCCGGAGTGGGCGATGCCGTCAAGGCTCTCGCCCAAGGCTACAGCCTCAACCTGATCGTGCTCGGCTGGCTCGTCGCCGCCGTCGTTCGTGTCGCTCAGGGCTCCGCCACCGTCGCCATGCTCACCACCTCCTCCATCATGGCCCCGATGATCGCGGGCGGTGCCCTCGGCTGCCACCCGGTCTATCTCTTCACCTCCATCGGCTTTGGAGCCATGTTCTGCTCCTGGATGAATGACAGCGGCTTCTGGGTCGTCTCCCGCCTCAGTGGCATGACGGAGAAAGAAACGCTCCGCACTTGGAGCCTCCAGCTCACCGCCGATTCCATCATCGGCCTGTTTGTCACCCTCGGTCTGAGCAAGTTGCTGCCGATGGCATCCTAGACCGGTGTGATGCCTCACGATGGAGGACAGATGGACTTTGGCTGCCGCCTCGTGCGGATTGGATGAGGCCGGAGCCGACGCATTCGTGGTCATTCGGATCGCCATTCCTTTTCATTCGCGTTGAAATCGATGATCCATTGCCCGGCCTGCTTTGGGGCTTTCGATCCTGCTGCATGACCTCCATGGGGCGAGTCAGCCCCCGCATGTTTCCGATAGGTGCAACTTCGCCCCGGAAGGCGCGTTTCACCCCAGCCTTTTCCCCGCTCCACGCCCCTGCCCTATGCCGACTTTGATCGACGTCCTCGTCCAGACCGCCGCCTCCGCCGGTTGCGCCGAGCCCACCCGCCTCCGCCACTCGCTCGAACTCGCCGCGGACAAGCGCCAGCCGCTCGTGGATGCCCTGGTGGACGCGAACATGGTCGATGAGGACCGCTTTTTCGAAAAACTCGCCACCGGTCTCGGCATCCCGTTTGATGAAAATGGGGCCGCCGATGCTCCTGAAGGCATCCACAACCGTTTCCCGGCCAAGATTGCCCTGCGGCATCGCGTCTTCCCCACGCAGATCTCGAACACCGAGGCCACGCTCATCACCTACAACCCCTTTGACCTCTCCGCGCGGCAGGCCGTGGGCCAGGAACTGCGCAAACGCGTGCACTGGCAGATCGCCACACGCCACCGCATTCTCGAGGCACTGCACCAGGGCTACGGCGTGGGCGCGGAGAATTTTGAGGAGCTTCTCGAAGGCCGCGAGGCCGGTGACGACAACGACGATCTCAAGCAGGAGACCACCGTGCTCGATGAGGCCGATGAAGAGGCCACCGTGCTCAACTTTGTGAACCAGATCTTCCGCGAAGCGCTCAAGGAACGCGCCACGGACATCCATGTGGAGCCTTTGGAGAAGGATCTGCGCATCCGTTACCGCGTCGATGGCAAGCTGCTCGAAGTGCCCGTGCCGCCCAACATGCGCCTGCTGCAAAACTCGCTCGTCTCACGCCTCAAAATCATGGCGCACCTCGACATCGCCGAGCGTCGCCTGCCGCAGGACGGCCGCATCAACCTCGAACTCGATGGCGAGCCCATCGACGTGCGTGTGGCCACCATCCCGAGCGTGAACGGCGAGTCCGTGGCTCTGCGTCTCCTCACCCGCAAGAAGTTCGACATGAATGCCATCGGGCTCGACGAGAAGACCGAGGCCACCTTGAGAAAACTCATCGCCGCGCCGAACGGCATCATCCTCGTCACCGGCCCCACCGGCAGTGGTAAATCGACCACGCTCTATACCCTGCTCAAAGAGCTCAACACCAAGGACCGCCGCATCGTCACGATCGAAGACCCTGTGGAAAACAAGCTCGACGGCGTCGTGCAGATCGCCGTGAAGCCGGAGATCGACCTCACTTTCGCCGCCGGTCTGCGCAGCATCCTGCGTGGCGACCCGAACGTCATCATGGTCGGTGAAATGCGTGACCAGGAGACCGTCGAGATCGCCATTCGCGGTGCGTTGACCGGTCACTTGGTGCTTTCCACGCTGCACACCAACGACGCCGTCGGCGGCATCTCCCGTCTGCTCGACATGGGTATCGAACCCTTCATGGTGGCCTCCAGCGTGCGCGCCTTCCAGGCCCAGCGCCTCGTGCGCACCCTCTGTGGTGCCTGCAAGCAGCCCGCGCACTATGAGGAGTCGTATCTGAAAAACATCGGCATCCCTGCCGACTTCAAACGCACCTTCTTCAAGCCCGGCGGCTGCCGCGCTTGCCGTGGCACCGGCTTCACCGGCCGTCTTGCCATCATGGAAATCTGCGTGATGACCGAGGCGCTGCAGGACAAGATCAACCAGCGTGCCAACGCCATCGAACTCAAGGCCCAAGCCCTCAAAGACGGCATGGTTCCAATGCGCCAATACGGCTTCCGCAAAGCCAGCGAAGGCATCACGACCCTCGAAGAAGTGCTCACGGTCACGGCGGCATCGGAATAACCTTTTCAGCCTTCGATGCCCAGTTTCAACTACACTGCACTAACTTCCACGGGCCAGACGGTCTCTGGTGCTCTGACCGTCGCGACCAAGGCGGAGGCCTTCCGACAGCTTGAGACGCAAGGGCTGACTCCGGTGAAGGTCCTGCAAGACGAGAAGGCCGTCGCGGCGCAGGCAAAAAAGGCCGAGGAGGCCTCAGGGCCGGTAAAGTTAAAGAGGGCGCAGCTCATTCTGTTCACCGAGGAGCTAGCTGACATGCTGGATGGCGGTTTGCAGATCGAGCAGGCGCTCCGCGTGATGCAGGAGCGGCAGGAGGCGGAGTCTCTCCGACGTGTCGCGGCCACTTTGCGCAATGAAATCCGCGAGGGCTCGACTGTGGCCAAAGCGCTCAAAAAAGCCTCGCCGAGCTTTGATGAGCTTTACTGCAATCTCGCCGCCGCGGGCGAAGTCAGCGGATCGCTGCCGAGCATCCTGCGGCGACTGGCGAACAACCTCGCCGTGATGGCGGATCTACAGGCGAAGGTGACCTCCGCGATGATCTACCCGGCTTTCCTGATCGGCGCGTGCATCGTGCTGATGGTGGTCTTCATGACCTTCATGGTGCCGCAGATCACCGATTTGATGTCAAAGAACGGCCAGCAGCTTCCGGCGGCCACGCAGATGCTGATCAGCTTCAACAACTTCCTCGCCGCCTGGTGGTGGATCATCCTCATCGCCATCACCGCCCTGTTCATGCTCTTTCGCGGCTACATCAGCAGCCCAGCGGGCCGTCTCTGGTGGGACGAGACGCGGCTGAAGCTCCCGCTTTTCGGCCCGATCATCGCGATGCGCTTCTACGCGCAGTTTTCGCACTCGCTGGGCAGCCTCGTGACGAACGGTGTGCCACTGATGAACAGCTTGCGCCTCGTCTCGAAGATCTCGGCGAATGTCTTCATCCAGTTGCTGCTCTCCAAAGTGTCCACTCTCGTATCCGAAGGCGCTCCGCTGTCCTCCTCGCTCAAAAAAGTGGGCAATTTCCCGCTGCTGCTCTCCGACATGATCGCCGTGGGCGAGCAGACCGGCCAGCTCGGCAAGTCGATGGAGAAATGTGCCACTCGCTACGACAAGGAGCTCGACACCCGCATCAAGCGCATGACCTCCATGATCACCCCGATCATCCTCGTCATCATGGCGATCATGGTCGGCACCGTGGCCTACTCGATCGTCGCCGCCATTGCTCAAAGTGTCACCGGTATTCGCCGGAGTTAGTTTCAAGTTTCAGGTTCAAAGTTTCAAGTTTCACTCCATCCTCCACCCGCCATGAAAATCAAAAATCATAAATCAAAAGTCCTAAATGGTTTCACGCTGATCGAGATCGTCATCACGCTCACGATCATTGCCATCCTCGCCTCCGGCTCGATTTACCTGCTCAAAGGCCAGATCGACTCCGCCAAGGACACCCGCGTGGACAGCGATCTCCAGGCCATCGGCCTCGCCCTGCAAAGCTACGAGTCCCGCGCCCTGCGCAAGCCCACCACCGAGCAAGGTTTGAAGGCCCTCGTCGAAAAACCGACCATCGAGCCTGTCCCAGATAACCACCGCGCCTTCATGAAGGATATGCCGAAGGACCCTTGGGGCCAGGAATACAAGTATCGCATCCCCGCCCAGAAATCGAAGGACGACTACGATGTCTGGTCCGTGGGCCCGGATGGCAAGGACGGCACGGATGACGATCTGGGTAATTGGAAGCGTGGAACTCCAACGAAGTAATGCTCATGCGAATGACGAATGATGAATGTCGAATGACGAATGCCGCGGCGCTTCGTCATTCCTCATTCGCCATTCGTCATTCCGCCGCCGGCTTCACGCTCGTCGAAATCATCATCGCCCTCACCATCGTCGCGGTGCTCGCGGCGGCGACGATTCCGATGCTGAAGGGATTTAATGATGAGCGACTGGCCCGCGAACCCGTCGCCGCGCTGGTGAAACTGGCCCGCGAGGCCCGTTTTCGGGCGATGACAGAGAAACGGCCCTATCAGGTGGCTTTGCATGCCACGGGTTTTACCGCCTCACGCTACTCGAATCCCTACCTCACGCGGGCGGAGCTGATTGAACTGATTGAGACAAGCAAAAATCCGCCCGCCGAGCAGCCGGCGATCGAGAAAAACGACCTCGAAAACGGCGGTGGCATGACCAAGACCACGCAGCTCACCCTCGCGCCACCGCCGCCGAAGTATGACGAGCTGTGGACGGACAACTACGAGGCCCCGCCGGACATGAAGCTGGCCATGCAGTTCTGGTTCGACACGGATGTGACCTACCTCGAGGGCGACATGGTGAAGCTCTGGGTCTTCCAGCCCAGCGGCGTCTGCCAGCCGCTGAAGGTCCACGTCGAGCGTGAAAGCGCCACCTTCGATGTGGAGTTCGCCGCCCTCACGGCCGACATCGTCAAAGAATCCGTCGATCTGCGATGAAAACGAACGCGACGAGTCATTTGGAAGGCAGCCACGGGTGCTCCCCTCACCTAACCTCTCCCCGCATTCACGCCGTGCAGTCAACGAACGCACTCAGCGGGGAGAGGG
>JBKCXA010000690.1:0-3309 GCA_046316935.1 Prosthecobacter sp. | reverse complement strand
GCCGCCGGACACACCCGCGACGAAGAATGACGGAATGCGCAGGCTCATGCGCTCGACGCCAGCAGCCTCACCGATCCATGCCCCAAGGCGCAGTGCGTCGGTGGGCGTGCAGCACAGCACCGTGGCGCCATAGCGGGCCATCATTTCGAGCCGTGCCTGACTGGAAAGCCCACCGGCGGGAAGAACCATGTAATCTTTCGAAGCAGCCTCGAAAGCCGTCCAGAAGCCGAGGAAGGGGCCGAAGGAGAAAGCAAAGCAGATGCGGTCACGGCCTTTGACGAGGCCGGCGGCTTCAAAGACCTTGCGCCAGCAGACGAGCATGGCCTCCCAGCTTTCCGGGGTATCGATCCAAGCCATGGGCTTTCCGGTGGAGGTGCCGCTGGTCTGGCAGAAGCGGGTATACTGCGTGATGGCGCGGGTCAAATTCGTGCCAAAGGGCGGATGGGCATCGCGATCGGCCTGGATGTCAGCTTTGGTGGTGAAGGGCACCAGCTTGGCGAAGTCTTCGAGGCGGTTCATGCCGCTGACGCGGACGCCGGTCTCACGGAAGCGTTTGCCGTAGAAGGTATCCAGCGTGCTGAGATTGAGGACGATGGATCGGAGCTTGCGCCATTGGTTGGAGCGCAAGCGCACCCGATCTATCAGCGGCGCGTGGTGGTCAGACACGCGGGGATGTGTGGCGAGCATGCGCGATGCGGCAAGGGCGGAATGCTGAATGTGCGAAACCAACCGGAATGGAGGTCAGCGGCTCAAATCTTCCTGCTTGAGCACTTTGAATCCGGCCTTGGCGAGCACCTCCGCGCCGAACTCGGCCGAATCGAGATGGAGCACGAGCACGGGATTCTGACCGGGGCGGATGAGCAGCGGGTAGCTGAAGGAGATATTGATCTCGGCACCGAGCAGGGCGGAAAGGGCCTGTGGCAGCGAAGTCTCCGTTTCCTTCAACTCAATGACGGTGACGGGCAGAATGGTGTGTGGAATGCCTTTTTCGATAAAGACCATCTGTGCATCATCCGGGGCGCTGAGGATGAGGCGCACGATGGCCAGCTCGGTGCTATCCTGAAGCGAAAGGCCGAGGACGGCGATGTGGTGGTCTCCGAGCAGCTTCACGAGGGCCATGAGGGCTCCGACCCGGTTTTGCAGGAAAACCGTGAGCTGGCGCACCGGGGAACCCTCGGCAGTGCTGGATTCAGAGCTGGCTTGTGGCTGGGCGGTGGCGGACATGTCGGGAAGGTTTTTCGGAGATCGGATGATGCCTCAAACTAGCCCGCAGGCCCGATGGCACCGCGGGAGCCGTCGAACTGCGTGACACGCAGCGGGATGGTGGCGATGGTTTTGCCCTGATGCTCCACGGTCCAGCGGTACAGGCCCTGGCGCTCAAATTTCACCCGCTGGAGAGTGATGACGATGTTTCGCGAGACGAAGGGGATGAAGGTCGAGTTGAAGGTGACCTCGACCGGCGCGGGCATCGGCGGCATGCAATCGGCACCGGAGGGATCGATGCAGCGCACGGTGAATTCATGCTTCCCGGCGTCTTCCGGCTGGAAGACGAGACGCACAGCGAGGCTGCACTGCGGATGCACGACGGGAAAGGCGGAGGCGCAGAGGGTGTCGAAGCAGCCGAGCACGCACAGCTTGCCCTGGTAGTCGGAGGCGAAATCGGAGACGGTGGCGGACTGGAGGTTCATCGGGAGGTTTTCAGTGCCGCAGAGGAGGGTTAATCACGGCCAAAGAGGCGGCGGAAGAAGCCGCCGATGGTTTTTTTCGGCTGCTCGGCCGGACGCACCTCCTGCTGGCGCGGCGCGGGGCGGCTTTCCTCGACAGGTTTGCCTTCGGGAATCTCCTCCTCGTCCTCGGGGCCGAGCGGGGAGTTCTTTGGCACGTTTTGCATGGCGAGGAGCATCGGGTCATCCTTCGGTGTCTTCTCAAAGATCTTCGTGAAGACCTCTCGCACCATCGGAGCTGCCTTGCGACCACCGCTCACGTCCTCGCCGGGGCGGCCTTCATAGACGACGGCAAAGCTGAACATGGGCTTCTGCGCGGGGAGGAAGCCGGCGAACCACGCGAGGTTCTGATCCTTGGCGATCTTCCACTGCGCGGTGCCGGTTTTGCCTGCGATCTGGGCGTGCTTGATGTCCGCCGCGTGACCGGTGCCGCCATCGCCGGAGACGACGGCCACCATGCCCTTCACGATGGTGTCGCGATGCACGGGGTTGAGATTGATGGTTTTGCGAGGCTTTGGGTCGTAGGCCATCACCACGTTGTCCTGGTAGTCCTGGATCTGCTTCACGAGGCGCGGCTGCGGGAGGTAGGTGCCATTGGCGATGCCGGCCATGGCCTGGGCAACTTGGAGAGGTGTGGCGAGCACCATGCCCTGGCCGATGGAGATGTTCGCGAGGTCGCCGGACATGATCTTCGTGCCGCGACGCTGGATCATGATGCTGTTTGTGGGGAGGAAACCTTCGCCTTCGATGAGCGGGATGCCGGTGCGTTCACCAAATCCGAGCCGCGAGCACATGCCGGTGACGGAGTCCGCCCCTGCCTCGAGGGCGGCGGCGTAGAACCAGGTATTGCAGGAGTATTTGAGGGCGCTGACGACATTGATGGAGCCGAAGTCGTTCTTCGACCAGTTGTGGAAGACGCGGTTGCCAATCTCCATCGCAGGCGGGCAGGGAAAGTAGGTCTTGGCATCCACTTTGCCACTGTCCAACACACCGAGGGCGGTGGCGGCCTTGAAGGTGGAGGCGGGAGGATACTCACCGCGAAAGGCACGGGCGATGAGCGGCAGCTTCGGGTCCCTGAGCAGCTCTTGATACTTCGCATCGGTGATGCCGGGAACGAACATGTTCAGGTCGAAAAACGGATACGAGGCCATCGCGAGGATATCGCCCGTCTGCACATCCATGATGACCATGGCACCGCCGTTGCGGGCATGCTGCTGCAGTGCCTGCTCGGCAAACATCTGAAAGCTGGAGTCGATGGAGAGCACCACATTGCGCCCAGGCACCGGGTAGCGACGCACGTCCTCGGCGAGGCGTTTGCCATCCGGAGCGAAGAGCACGTTCACGATGCCGGGCTGGCCTTTCAAATCACTGTCGAAGGACTTTTCGATGTCGGCGCGGCCTTCCATCTCCTCGAAGATCTGGTCGCCATCCACGATGGGGCCGAGGGGGAGCGGGCGGCTCTTGCCCGTGTAGCCGATGATGTGCGAAGCCCGCTCGTTTTGCGGGTAAGTGCGCATGTAGGAGCCTTGCAGCACGAGGCTGGAGCCCAGCAGAGGCTCCAGCTTCTTCTCCATCTCCGGGGTGC
>JBKCXA010000689.1:0-2510 GCA_046316935.1 Prosthecobacter sp. | reverse complement strand
GCTTTGACCATCTCATGGCCGTGTATGCCGCCACGGTGCATCGCATGGACCAGGCCATCGGCGACCTCGTGAACGGCCTCAAAGACCGCGGCGTGCTCGAAAACACCCACATCCTCTTCAGGAGCGCCCACGGCGGCACCGCCGACTCCGGCCCCAACGCACGCACCGACGGCGATCCGACCCAAGCGGCCTCGAACTGGTTCTGCGGCGAAAGCTGGGCCTTCCTGGAAAACGCCCCCTTCCGCAAGTACAAGCACTACAACCACGAAGGCGGCATCGCCACGCCACTCATCGCCCATTGGCCGGCTCGTGGCGGAGTGAACCCAAGTTTTCATGGGAACCGGACCGGTAACTTTTCCCGGAAAGCGCAAGGTGGCCCACTTTGCCACACACCTGCCCATCTTATCGACATCATGGCGACCTGTGTCGATGTCGCAGGCGCTTCGTATCCTACCGAAGTGAACGGAAAGCCCATTTTGCCCATGGAAGGCAAAAGCCTAAAGAATGTCTTCCTCGGAGATTCGTTGGAATCTCGCCACCTCTTCTGGGAGCACGAAGGAAACGCCGCCGTGCGTCACGGCGACCTCAAACTCGTGCGCACCGGCCGAAACGGCCCGTGGGAGCTCTACGATCTCAAAGCCGACCGCACCGAGCAGCACGACCTTGCAACCGCCCAACCTGAAAAGGTGAAGGAACTCGCCGCCGAATGGCAAAGGTGGGCCGAACGCGCCCATGTGATTCCCTATCCCGGCGAAGGCAAAGCCAAGAAGAAGGGCAAGGGGAAGAAAAAGGCGGAGTGAACGGGCTCCGGCCACACCTCAAGGCATCAGCAGCGGGCGAAGCTCGACGGGCGTCAGATCGCGAGGGAGAGGTTTCCACGGGTAGTGATCGGTTTTGACGAGGGACCATTTCAAGATGCCGCCGCTGCGCCAGGCATCGAGGATGATGCCGGTGTCAAAAGGCTGGCCGTGGGCGGTGATGACGATGCCGTTGTGCTCGCGGAGCGTGGCGCGGCGGGCGGCAGCGAGATGCAGGTCGAGCGTGCGCGGATGCAGGGCATGCAGCGCGGGGAAGAGCGCCTCACGCCACTGATGGCAGAGGCCTTGCTCGCGGAGGCCGGTGTTCACGAGGAAGTTGTTGATCCATGGAAAGTGAGCGGGCTGCCATTCGCGGTTGAGCTGAGCGGCACGATCGACGGCGGCGGCGGCGAGAGAATGGGCTTCTTTGGGTGAAACCGATGGGCTGAGGGCTTTGAGGTCCGCGGCGAGCTGGGCGGCGCGGGCTTGGCGAGCGACGGGTGATTCGGGAGAAACGCAGCTGAGGGTGAGCAGCGGGAATAGACAATAGACGATAGACGATAGGCACCGCCGGGCCGCGAGAGCGTTATCGTCTATTGTATATCGTCTATTCCCCCGAGCGGCGAAGGCCCTCAGACCACACAATGGGATAGAAGATAGGAGGCGCGGCAGGGACATTCGGAATTCTGAATTCGGCATTCGTCATTGCTGCGCCAGCAGCTTCGCTTGTTCCTGCCAGTGATCGCGGGTGGCGCGGTTTTTGAAGGCGAGGAGCTCGCTGAAGGCGCGGAGGTCGTCGTCGTTCCACTCGGCGATCTGGCGCCAGGTGCGGATGCCGAGGGCGTGAAGCTGCTCGCTGAGCACGCCTTTGATGCCTTTGATCTTCGTGAGGTCGTCGGCAGGCACGCTGGTGAGAGCGGTGGCCTGCTGAAGGGTTTTGTGAAGGGCTCGCTGCTGGTTTTGCAGGGACTCGACGGCGGCTTGGGCTTCGGAAAGGCGTTCGGCGCTGCTGGCGAGGCTGCGACGGGACAGGCCGAGGCCGGCGAGATCCGGCGGGGTCTTTGATTCGAGCGTGGTGACGCGGCGCTGCCAGTCGTCCCGCTCCTGCGTGAGGGCGGCGAGCACGGCAAGCTGTGGCGCGAGGGCGGTCTCGATCTGGGCCAGCTTCTCCTGGGCGTTGTGCGCCGTGGTCGCGGAAGGCTTCTTCTTGGTGGCGCGGGGTTTGGGCGCGGCTTTTTCGACTTTGGGAGCTGGAGCAGGCGCGGGAGCTTCGACGACGGGTTGAACGACGGGCGCTGGAGCAGATGGCGGAACTTCGGCGAGCTTTTGCTGAAGGGCGGAGACGTCGCTTTGGACTTTTTGAAGCTCGGTGGTGGTTTGAGCGAGTTTGTGTTCGAGAGCGGAAACCTCGCTGTGGGTTGCTTGCAGATCGTTTTGGGCTTTTTGGGCCTCGGCAGTGCTTGCGGAGAATTTTTGCTGAAGCGCGGCTTTTTCGGCGTTGGCGGCTGCGAGGCTTGCTTGGGCCTTTTGGAGCTCTTCGGCGAGCGTGGTGTTTTGATCGCGGAGGGCGGCGAGTTCGTCACCGGTGCTGTCGGCGGCATCGAGCTTTTGCTGGATGGTGGAGACCTCGGATTGATGTGCCACTTTCGCATCGGCGAGCTGCTGGCGGAGCGTGCTGACCTCGGCGGCGAAGGCCTGGGCGACGGCGAGATC
>JBKCXA010000688.1:0-3815 GCA_046316935.1 Prosthecobacter sp. | reverse complement strand
CGCGAGGCAGTCCGCGTGGAAAACGGCCCCCGGCCTGCGCCCGCCCGCCCGCGCCACCATCGCCGCCATCATGCGGTCCATGTCGGCGAAGATGCGCTCCTCATCACGCACGGTGAGCCAGAGCCGCGTTCCTTCGCGAATCGTCGTGGCGTAGTGCATGGCGCCATCGGCATCCCGCTTCGTCACCACACGCAGGAGGTGCGGGTTGCCATACTCCTCGGCCAGCGCGGTGGGAAGTTCTTCGGCCAGGGCTCCCACCGGGATCGAGTCGCCACAAGTCGCTTTTTCGGGGTCGAGTCCTAGGCGGCTGGTGTACTCGTGCCACGCCGGGCGGCCATTCAATTCGACGATGCGCGTTCCCTCGGCCCGCGTGACCACCATCGGCTCGCCGACAGCGAGAAAGCCGTGCGTGGCTTGGGTGTCCACCTCCAACGATGGATCGGCAAATCCCACCGCCCACGCGCCATGCTCCATAACCTGATCATCGACGATCTGGTAGCTGATCACACCGCGCATGTTGTCCGAGGAGGTCGCGCCGAAGATCGTCACTTCGGGTCCAAAGACGGACTCGATACCCGCGATGGCCCTGTCATTGGCGATATCGATCCCCGATGCCAGGAAATGAATCATCGTGATGCCGGGCTGCTGAGCCTTGAGCTGCCGCGCCAGCTCCGCCGCCTTTTCGAACGCATTGTGGCCGTAGATGCCGTCTACATGGGCGACGGCCAGCTCGGGGCCGCGCACCGCCATCAGCGCTACATCCTTCATGGATTCGCTCACGCCTTCACTGCCGACGATCCCGCAGCACGAAGCTCCCACCACCCGCACACCGGGAATCTGCTGCATCACTTCATCCGCAAGAGCTTCGTAATCATGCCCGATCGAGGCATGGAACATGACGAGGTCGCATTTTTTGTCGGTTCCGAGCGCGGCTTCGAGGCATTCCTGGATGGCATGCCTTGAATTGACCATGCGCGTGCTGGCGGAAAAGAATTCGAGCATCGGTGGAGAACGGCGGGAGGTGAAGTGGGTGAAAGGCGCGGTCACACGTCGCGCTTTTTGTGGGGTTAACCTAGCCTGTTTTTACTGGCCTGACCGCACCATCCATTGGGTTAACCCAATGGATCGGCGTTCTGCTCGTGGGTGCCGGGAGTCCTTCACTCCGCCCGGCCCGTGCCAGGCTTACGACGTCACCCCCGCGTCCCGCAGGGCAGGGAACTGCGCCCGCCAGGCGCGGAGGATGGTGGCATCGATCTCGGCGCGGAGGACGTGCTCGTGATCGCCCGCGTCGGCGATGATCACGCCGTGGGGATCGACGACGAGGCTGCGGCCCGGGTAGGTGAAGTTCGGGTCTGTGCCGCACTGGTTCACGCCGACGACGAAAGCGAGGTTTTCGATGGCTCGGGCTTGCAGCAGGGTGATCCAATGCTGCACACGCTTGATCGGCCACGCGGCGATGAAGATGAGCAGCTCCGCGCCGGCCTTTACAGCCTCGCGGGCGAGTTCGGGAAAGCGCAGATCATAGCAAATGAGTGGCGCGATTTTGATACCCTGCCATTCGATGACCGTCACACCCTTGCCTGCAGTGTGCGCGGTGCTTTCGCCGCCGAGACTGAAGGGCTGGTTTTTGCTGTAGCGACCCAAAACCTGGCCCTCGGGCGTGATGAAGAGGCTTTGGTTCCGGCAATCACCTTTCGCGTCCTGCGTGACGAGGCCACCGATGACGGCGCAGCGATGCTCGAGGGCGATTTCGATGAGAAACTGCTCGGTGGAGCCCTGCTCAGGCTCAGCGGTGATGGTTGTGTCGATGCTGAAGCCGGTGGCGAACATCTCCGGCAGCACGATGAGCGAGCCTGGAGCGGGCTTGGCATCGGCGATGAGCTGGCGGGCCTTGGCGAGGCTCGCGGGCTTGTCCTCCCAGACGGAGTTCATTTGGACAAGGTGGGTGATCATCGGGAAGGTGTTTTGGTTTCAAACATGGGACCATGCTTGGGAGCACGGAGCTTTGTGTATCCTGAAGATGGTCTTCTCGTAAAGCCGCAAAACGTGGACCGCCGGAGGGTTTCTGGGAGTCGTGCTCCTCATTTCTTACCGAGCGCCTCGATGAAGGTCTCCTCAAGGCGTTTGACGAACTGCTGGGCGGGTTCATCGGCGTCGCAGGCGAGGGGTTCGCCCACGGTGATGCGGACGAGGATGCAGTGGTCCTGCAGGCGCCAGGCGGGCCAGCCTTTGCTGAGGTAGTCGCCATCCGTCTCGATGAACACGGGCCACACCGGCGCGCCGGACTGGGCGGCGATGATGCCGATACCGCCTTGGAAGGGGTTCACAAGGCCCTCCTTTTTACGGGTGCGGGTGCCCTCGGGGAAAAACAGCAGGCGGTCGCCCTGTCGCAGGGCCTCGATGGAGCGCTGGAGCATCTTGTGGACGGGCTTGTTCGGGATGAAGCCGGCCAGCGTGGCCCCGCCGACGAGGATGGGATTGTGCATGAGCGAGGCCTTCAGGATGCAGCGGAGGCCGTGAATGCGCGGGATGATGCACACGGCATCCCACATGGCAGGGTGGTTCGGCGCCACGATGCAGCCGCCGGTGGCTTTTTGCAGCTTGTCGAGTCCGTGATACTCCACCTTCAGGACGCGGAGCAGGCGCAGCAGGATCAAAAAGACGCCAAACACGCCTTGAAGCAGCCACTGGCCGAGGGCGCGGGATTTTTCCCCCGGCAGCAGCGGCACGCAGACCAGCCCGGCGAGCACGAAAAGAAAGCCGCCGAGGATCCAATAGGCAAGACTAAGCGTGGCAGCGATGAACTTCCGCGGACCATGCAGCCAGCGCCAGGCCGTCCCGTGTCCGGCTTCTCCTTGGTCGTTGCTCCCGCTCTCGTTCATGGTTATGACGCATCATGGCATCTGCGCCCGACCTTTTCCACGCCCTTTCCGCCCTTCCGCATGGCCGGGAGTTCCGATTCATCGATGAACTCACCGAACTGGAGCCCGGCATCGCAGGAAAGGCACAATGGAAGCTCAAAGGCGATGAGGAATTTCTCCGCGGCCACTTTCCCAATGCGCCGCTCATGCCCGGCGTGCTCATGATCGAGGCGCTGGCCCAGCTCGGCGGCATTTTGGTGCAAACGAGGCCCGGCATTCCGCCGCTGAAGAACCTGCGCCTCACCGCCGTGCGCCAGATCAAGGTGCTCGGCAGCATCACCCCGGGCCAAAGCCTGCATCTCAGCGCCAAACTGGACGGGGTGATGGGCACGCTCGGCCAGGTGACGGGCGAGATCCGCGATGACGCGGGCCAGGTGATCCTCACCGGAGCCGTGACGCTGGCCGGCGAGATCTAACGCGGGGCCTCCTCCTCCGTCCTTTTTTGTCCTTTACCTCCTTTCAGTCCCTTCCTACCTCTCACCCGCCAAAATTTCCCCTCTGCTCCCATGTCCGCCAAAATCATCTACACCCTCACCGACGAAGCCCCGCTCCTCGCCACTTATTCGCTGCTGCCCATCGTGAAGGCCTTCACCAAGGCGGCGGGCATCGAGGTCGAAACGCGCGACATCTCCCTCGCCGGCCGCATTTTGGCGCAGTTCGGGCAGCAGGACGACGATTTGAGCTACCTCGGCAAACTTTGCCTCGAGCCCACCACGAACATCATCAAGCTGCCAAACATCTCCGCGTCCGTTCCGCAGTTGAAGGCCGCCATCGCTGAGCTTCAGGCCAAAGGCTACAAACTCCCCGATCTGCCCGAAAACCCGCAGACCGACGAGGAAAAGGAGATCAAAGCCAAATACGCCAAGGTCATGGGCAGCGCCGTGAACCCCGTGC
>JBKCXA010000687.1:0-18421 GCA_046316935.1 Prosthecobacter sp. | reverse complement strand
CACCCCGCCGATGTCCGCATCCACGCCGAGCGCTGCGCCGATCATCCGCCCCACCGTGAGGCCGGTGAGGAGACAGAGGGAAAGAAGAGCTGTGCCGTAGATGGGCATGAGCTAGTTTCTGGCAGACTGGCTGCCGGTTGTCTCCACAAACTTCAGCAGCAACGGAAAGGCCGGCTCGGGCATCTTCCCGTGATCAAAGCCATCCAGTTCATGCAGCGTCGTCGCCTTGTGACCGGCGAGTTTCATCATGCGCCAGAAGTAGGCGCACTCCTCGTAGCGGCCCATGAGTTCCTTTTCGCGGTCACCCGTGACGAGCAGGATGGGCGGTGCGTCTTTACGGACGTGAAACAGCGGCGCGAAGTCGTCGATGATGGGCTGCGTTTCTTCGATGCCGCGCTCGTCGCGGATGGTGAAGTGCGTGATGACCTGCGGACTCAGCGGGATGAGTCCGGCGAGGTCGTCGGCATTCACGCCGTACTTCGCGAGCCATCGTTTGTCGAGGCCGCACATCAGCGAGAGGTAAGCGCCCGCGCTGTGGCCACTGACGAAGACACGCTTCGGATCTCCACCGAAGTCACTGATGTGTTTAAACGTCCACGCGATGGCTGCAGCGGCATCTTCGATGAAGACGGGCGATTTCACGCCGGGACTGAGGCGATAGTTCGCCGTGACGACGGCCACGCCTTGATTGCGCAGCGGCAGCGGAATGGAACGCTCGCCCTGCGTCAAGCCGCCGCCGTGAAACCAGATCACCGTGGAAAACGGCTTTTTCGTGGCCGGCGCATACACATCAAGCCGGCAACGCTGATTCTCCGCGGCGCTGATGCCCTTCTCCTCTCGATACAGCAGCTCGCTCGTGAACTGATAGCCGCCGTCGATGACTTGCTTGCCGAGTTCTCGGCTCACGCTGGCGAGGATGGCCTCGGCCTCGGTGAACTTCGACGCAAACATCAGCGTGGCGGCTTCATCAAGCTTCGCAGCATCGCCGCCGCGTTTGCGGAGCTGGTAAAGCATGACCGGCAGGCGCAGATCGGCGGGACTGCCGCAGCGCGGGAGCTTTTCGAGATGGCGGAAGCCATTGTTGCGCGTCGGCTCGATCATCGTGCCTTCGCCGTAGTCATTCCAGGTGGCGATCTGGATGAGCGGGGCTTTGCTTTCGAGTGCTTGCGTGAGCGATTCGCTCAACGTGAGCCCCGCACGCGAGGCGATGCTACCGTAGCTGTCATGCACGCCCGCTTGTTTGTAGATGTCTTTGAAGCCTGGGAACGCAGTGGCGATGAAAGGATCCTTCCGCGCATAGATGAGGCCGAGTTCCTTCTTCCACTGCTCTGGCGTGAGTGATTTGCCACCCGTGACCGGCGGCCACGCGAAAGCGCCATCGAGCCCGTTTTCCTTGGCGAGATGCGCGAGACCAAACACGAGCGGTTTGGAGCTCAAATCGAACTTCCACTTCAAATGCTGCGGCCCGAAGACCAAGAGCACCGGGCGGCCATTCTGCCGCTCGTAGCTCGCATCGGCGAAAAAGTGCTCCTCGGCCCATTTGAGGTCCTTTTGAGCCTGTTTCACATCCTCGCCATTCTCCAGCGACTTCACCGCCTGGTCCTCGTAGCACACCGCGAAGCTCAAACCGGCCTTCTTGAGCCACGGGATGAGCTTCTGCGTGTTGCGATGATTCATCGCGTGGTCGTTGAGGTCGCTCGTGCCATACCAGTCGATGATGACGCCATCGAGCCCGGCGATTTTCATCAGCAGCGCCTGGCATTCGAGAGCGTGATCGTCCCCCGAGTCATACGGGCCGATCAGCGGATAGTCATGCGAGGCGATCTTCCGCTGGTCGTCCCATTTGATCTGCTCCGGATCGAAGTGGTTCATCGTCCAATGCCAGCCCCACGAGCCGCTGACATCCTTCGTGGCAAACCACGGCATGTAGTGAACCAGAAGCCGCGGCTCCGCCGCGAATGATGAAACCAGAATGAGGAATGAGGAGAGGATGAGCGTGAGGCGCATGAGTGAGCGGGGAAGACTCATTTTGCCGCCCGTTCGGCGAAATGCACCTACTGTCATTCCGCATTCGACATTCGCCATTCCTCATTCACTCTCCGCCGCCATGGCACTCATCATCAACGGCGAGAAAATCGACGACGAAATCATCGAGGCGGAGTTCCGCGAGATCAAAGCTTTCCACGAGCGCACGCTCCAGGTGGCCTGCTGCGAGCGTGATCCGGAGTTCCGCGCCCTCGCGAAGGACAACATCACCTCCCGCGCCCTGCTGGGCCAGGAAAGCCGCCGCCGCTACGCCGAAGTGCCCGAGGAGGACATCGACGCCCGCCTTGCCAAGCTCATTGAAGAGGCTGGCGGCGAGGCGCAGTTCTACTTCAAGATCGGCGTGCCCGCGGCCGACAAGGCGGTCATCCGCGACAACCTCGCCAACGGCGTGCGACTCGACAAAACCCTCCAGGCCATCTACGCGCCCGAGCCTGATCCCACCGAAGCCGAGCTCCGCGCCGCCTACGAGGCCTCCACCGAGCTCTACCTGACGCCCGAAGAGATCCACGCTGCTCACATCACGAAGAGCCTGCAAGGGGCGAAAAGCCGCGACGAGGTCTTCCAGTCCATGCGTGACATCCGCCGCCAGCTCCTCGACGGCGCCGACTTCATGAAACTGGCCGAGGAACACCGCGCCGACGAGCAGCAGCAGATCGACCTCGGCTGGTTCAAGCGCGGCGAGTTCATGGAGGAGTTTGAGGCCATCGCCTTCAGCATGAACGAGGATGAGATCAGCCCCGTCTTCACCACGCAGCTCGGTTTCCACGTCTGCAAGGTGCTCGGTCGCAAACCGCCGGCGCCCATGCCCTTCGAGCAGGTCAAGGACACCGTCCGCGCCCGCCTCATTGAGCAACACCGCGATGCGAAGTTCAACGAACTGCTCGATCAGCTCAAGGCCGCTGCCAAGATTGAGGACACCGATCCGCCGGAAGGCGAGAACTGCGGGCATTGAGCGGAGGCGGGTTACAAGTGGCTGGTTTCAGGTTTCAAGTTGTGACCGAGTCGTGATCTGCGAGCTGGCATTCAAGAGCGCTTGGCGTTTTGGAGTGCTCCAGCCCTCTGGAGCTTTTCGGAGGCCTGGAGTCGCTCGAAAGCGCCGGAGGACCGGCGCACTCCAGGACGCTGGCGCGAATCAAGCATGCGCCATGCTCTTGAAACTTGTAACCTGAAACTTGAAACCGCCCGCTACGCGAACAGCTCCATCACCGGCTTGCCCTTGTCGCCGACGGTGAAGGGGCGGTTGGACGGGGACATGACAACTTCATCGACTGGGAGGCCGAGGCTCCAGCCGACGGTGCTGAGGAAGTCCTGCGGGCTGACCTGCTTGTCGGCAACGGAATTGCCTTCTTTGTCGCTGGAGCCGTGGACGAAGCCGCCTTTCACGCCGCCACCGGCGAGCAGGGTGGAAAAGACCCTCGGATGATGGTCGCGACCGGCGTTGCCATTGATCTTGGGACCGCGGCCGAACTCGGAGCAGAGCACGACGAGCGTCGAGGCGAGCAGGCCGCGCTGGGAGAGATCCTCCAGCAAGGCGGCGAGGGCCACATCGAGCTCGGCACCGTGCTCTTCGAGGCCTTCTTCGATGTTGTTGTGCATGTCCCAGCCGCCTTTGGCGACCTCGATGTAGCGAATGCCTTTCTCGACGAGACGACGGGCGAGCAGACAGCCCTGGCCGAATTTGTTGCGGCCGTATTTTTCACGCAGCTCCTCCGGTTCGTCATCGAGGCGGAAGGCCTCGAGGTCGGTGCTGGACATGATGGCGACGGTTTTGTCGTAGAACTCGGTGTAGCTCTTCACGCCGGCGGTTTGAAAACGCTCACGGAAGCCCGTGTCGAGCTTGTCGAGCATGGCGAGGCGCTTCTGCATCACGTCGGCACCTGCATCGCTGCGTGAGTATTGCAGGCCTGCATCGGGATCGAGGATGGGCAGCGGCGAGTAGCTGGCGGGGAAGAAGCCATTGCCCGCATTGGGCTGACGGTTCACGCACACGCTGGAGGGCAGCGTCTTGTGGCTGGCACCCAGGAAGTTCTGCGCCCAGGCGCCGATGTTGGGATGCTGGATGGTGCCGCGCTGCTCGTAGCCGGTGCGGATCAAATACTGCCCGCTGGCATGCACGCCCGTTTTCGAGGTCATGCTGCGGATGATGGAGATCTTGTCCGCCTGCTTGGCGAGGTTCTGCATCGTCCCGCCGAGTTGGAAGCCTGCTTTCGTCGAAACGGGCTTCACCGGCCCCTGCGTATCGCCTTCCTTCGGGTCGAGCGTGTCGATGTGCGACATGCCACCGATCATCTGGAGGAAGATGACGTTCTTCGCCTTGCCGAAGCCTGGGCCATCGGCTGCGAAGGTTCTTCCGCCAAGCCCATGCAGCACCGTGACGCCGAGGGAGGCCTTGGCCCACTTTTCGCAGAAACGACGACGTGAGAGGGGATCGAGCTGGTTTTCGAGTTTCATAAGGAGGTGAAGGTCTGGGGTTTAAAGAAGCGCGACAGCGTTTTGGAGTGCTCCAGCCCTCTGGAGCTTTTCGGTGGCCTAACAACGCTCGAAAGCGCCGGAGGACCGGCGCACTCCAGGACGCTGACGCGGCTGTGGCAGGGCAAAGAACATGATGGCTACTCCACAAACACAAACTCACGCGTGTTGAACAGCACCCAGCTCAAATCACGCGTGGTCAGGCCGTTGCCGAGGGCGGCGACAGAGTCGGCGAGCTCTTCGGGCTTGGGTTTGCGGCTGAAGAAGCTGAGGTAGAGGCTTTCGACCTGCTGCTCGGGTGTTTTTTGGCCGGTGGCGGTCTGGATGACGAGGGAATCCTCCTGGCCGATGACTTTTTGAGCCTCGCCATTCATGAGCATGAGAACCTGCGGAATGCTGCCTTCATCGCTGCTGCTATCGGCGATCTGGCGATCACTCTGGCCGAACATGCGGAGGAAGTGCTGGTCCTTCTCCGGCTGCGGCAGCTCAGAGGCACGGGCGAGCACGAGGCCGTTCCGCACCGGCGGGGTGATCTCCACGCTGTCGTCGTCCTCAGATACCATCGCGACCATCTGGCGCTTCTTGCGGTTCTTCGGGTTGGCCTTGGCCGTGGCACCATACTGGCGCATGCCTCGAGCAGCTTTTTCGATGTCGGCCTTCAGCGACTCGGGTGTCATGCCCTCGCCGACGTTGATCTTCATGACCTCGGCATACTTCGCGCCGCGATGAGCGTGGAATTTGTCCACATCGGCACCGACGACGAGCGTGGCGCAGGAATCCCAGGCCTGCTCGGCACTCATGCGGCGGAGAACGGGGCCGGGGAAGAGATAGGGACCACCCTCGGCCATCTCATGGCTGGTGGCCTCGCGTTGATAAGCCTGCGTGTTGCAGAGCAGGCGGGTGAATTGTTTCAGGTCAAACTTCAGGCGCACCATCTCGGCGGCCAGGTGATGGAGCAGCGCGGGGTTCACACTGGCCTCCGGATCATCCAGATCGGTGACGGGCTCCTTGATGCCGATGCCGAAGATGCGCTTCCACATGCGGTTGGCGATGGTCATGGCAAAGCGCGGATTGTCCGGCGAGGTCATCCATTTGGCGAACTGCGTGCGCAGGTCCTCCTCGTTCTTCGTCTGCACGTTTTGGTAGGCTTTCTTGCTCTTGTCGTCCGCCCAGGTGACCAGCTTGGGCTTCACGGGATCGCCGGGCTTGCCGTCGCTGTATTTGTAGTCGTGCGGGAGCGTGAGGTCGTTCTCCGTGCCGTCGTCCACAGCCATCGCATTCACGCGGAGGATGTTTTTGGCCTGCTGCTGAAGGCGGCGGTCATCGAGGCTGGCGAGGGCGCGGCGCATTTCCTGCATGCCGTAGCCTTTGCTGCCGCGTGTGCCGAAGGTCTCGGTGGCACCAAAGAAAGCCGCCATCTCATAAAACTGACGCTGGGTCCAATCGGCGAAGGGATGGTCATGGCACTGGGCGCAGGAGACATTCGCGCCGAGGAAGGTGCTGAGCGTGAGAGAGAGATTGTCGAGCCGCATGCCGGCATCGCGCAGGAGGTAACCGGTCGCGCCGTTGTCGAGCAGCTTGCCATCGGCGGTCATCATGGTGAAGACCATCTTGTCCCACGGGGTGTTGTCGGCCACCTGGCTCTTCAACCAGTCCTGGTAGGTGTAAAAGCGGGCCTTTTGCGCCACATCCGCCACGCGGAGCATGTCGGCGAGGTAGTTGAAGAGATGGCTGCGATAGCCTTCGGAGTTGAGCAGCTTGTCGATGACCTTCGCCCGCTTCGAGACGCTGGTGTCGTTGATGAATTCGAGCGCTTCCTCGCGCGTGGGAATGCGCCCGGCGATGTCGAGATACACGCGGCGCACGAATTGCTCGTCGGAAGCCAGCGGATTCGGCTTCTGCCCGGCTTTGGAGAGACCGCCATCGACGAGCATGTCGATGCGAGCGGCCGCTTGAGCGAGATTTGGATCCGCCGGGATGCCTAGCCCCTCGGGCTTCAGCGTCTTCGCCGCCTGCTGGTCAGCCGGGCTGAGCTTGTCGATGGGCAGGCGATAGACGTAGCCATTGCGCACCTGGAGAAAGACCTGACCGTTCTCGATACCACGGAAGGTCGCCTCCAGCTTGCGGCCCTGCGAGTCGGTCCACGTGCGGTAAGCCTCGCCCTCAGCCCGCAGGCCGGAGGAGAGCAAAACGAAGGCGAAAAGGGGGATGAGGCGCGTCTTCATGGCTTGGTGGGCGGCTTTAACGACGAGGGCGAGGGCAAGTTGCGGCGATTTCCTGGATGCCACATTTCTGCATCAAAAAATTGCAACGCCACCCGGCAGGATTTGCTATATGGGCTTCGTGAAATGGCGTGGTCACCTTCGGGCCATCCGCTGAGTCCAAACCCATTCATTCATCATGAAAACCGCCTCAAAATCCCGACTGGCATTGCTCGCCTCTCTCCTGCTGAGCGGCTCTCTCCTGGCAGCACCCCCGGCAAATGATGCTTTTGCGAACCGGCTGGATGTCACGGGGCTGAGCCTGATCAGCGGCACGACGGTGGAGGCGACCAAGGAACCCGGCGAGCCAAATCACGGGCTCAATCCAGGCGGCCGGTCGGTTTGGTATTCTTGGACGGCACCGGCCACTGGTCAGGTCAGTCTTCTAGTGACCAACCATAGCTTCAGCCCGCTCATCGGCGTGTACACGGGGACGAGTGTGAATGCGCTGACAACATGGTCTTTCAGCGCCAACACCAACACCCTCTCGTTTCCGGTCATCGCCGCCACCACCTACCAGCTTGCAATCGACGGGACTTCCGGAGGCTCGTTCACGCTGAACATCAGCCCGGTGGTGACGCCTCCTCCGAACGATTTGTTTGCCAATCGGATCACCGTGAGCACCGGGCCGGCGCTGATACAGGGAACGAACGATGGAGCGACGAAGGAACCGTTCGAAGCAACTCCTCCATGGGGTGGTGGAGGAAAATCGGTGTGGTGGAGTTTCACACCTGCCACGAGCGGGGAATGCCTGATCAACCTCTACTTCAGCACGTCTTTCCTTCCATCTGTCCAAGTTTACACCGGGTCCGGGCCAGGTTCGCTGGTCCAGGCCGCACCAGCTGGCCTCGGAGGACCGATTGCCGTGACCGTGACCGCAGGCACGACTTATCATGTGGCGGTGGACAGCTATCAGGCAAACACGAGTGGGACCTTTTCCATGCAGATCAATGATCCGCTCCCCCCGCCTTCGAATGATCTCTTTGTGAATCGCACCGTGCTCTCTGGGATGTCAGCAAGAGCCAATGGATACAACAATGGTGCGACAAAGGAACCAGGCGAGCCCTCTCACGCGGGCAACACCGGAGGGAGGTCCGTCTGGTATTCGTGGACAGCTCCGGTGACGGGCGTCTTCACCTCGTATTTTCTGAACATGAGCAGCAGCGGCACGTCATCGCCATTCATGATGCCTCTCATGGGGATTTACACAGGAGGATCAGTGGGCAGTCTCACACCTGTAGCGAGCACCTCCGGCCAATTTGTCAATTCACTCGCCCTGCCCTTCAATGCCGTCGCGGGTACCACCTACCAGATCGCCATTGATGGATCGAGCACGTTCACCTTTGGGAACAGCGGCTCCTTCCAACTGAACCTCACTCAACCTCCGGTGAACAATGCCTTCGCCAGCCGCATCGACTTGGGAACGGCAGGCACCGCCACCTCCTCCAGCTGGGTCGATCTGGGCACCACCACGGAAGCTCAGGAGCCGGTGGCCGGCGCCTTCCTTGCCCGCAGCATCTGGTGGAGCTGGACCGCGCCTTCGAGCGGATTCTACTCCATTGATACCCTGGTGTCGGATTTCGACACCTTGCTACAAGTCTTTACCGGGCCTGCCCTCGGATCATTGACCTTTCTGATGGAAAACCAGGATGCTGATGACCAGGGCCGCAGCAGGCTGCTGCTCAATGCCACCGCCGGCACCACCTACCACTTCCGTGTCGGCGGCCAGACAGTCGCCGACATCGGTAATGTCACGCTTCAGATCAACCCACTGGCCGCACCAGTCACTGCCGCTGACCATGTACTCCTCGGGCGTGCCTGGCTCCAGGCGCAGAATGTGGCGGCACTCGCCAATGCCGATGCGAGCTTTGAGGCCGCACTGGCGCTCGATTCGAATCATCCAGAGGCCAATCTGCTGCGTGCGATCAGCCGATTTGCCAGGCTGGAGCAGGGTTCGGCCTTCCAATCGGCCCTGACCGGGCTCGGCCTGGTGGACGGCGATTTATACTCCGGCGGCCACACCCTTCCTGAGGACCTCAATGGAAACCGCATCGCCACACCGGGCACGCACACCAGCCACGGACTCACCTTTTTGGTGAACACCGTGCTGCCGGAGCTGCCGCTCATCCGTGCCCACCTTGATAAGGCCACGGTGCCCGGCTTCCAAACGAGCCTCACAGACACCGAAAGCACCTATCACTATTCGATCATCGACCAGGGTGACATCTCGCTCATCAAAGCCTCCACCTATCTCACCGAGGCCATGATCCGGTTTCTCCAGACTTTCGATGCCGGCGCCTCCATGGCTGATCTTATCACCCAGAGCAATGGAGCCGATCTCACGGCCAAAGGTGTGTCCGATTCTTTCTCCAACCTGCTCAACAATACAGGCAACAATCAGCGCACGGCCTTCAAAGTCGCACTGCAAAACGCCAACACGCATTATCAGGCCGGTTCCACCTTCATCCGCACCAGCCGCGCCGATCCGGCGGATGATAAATACCTCTTCTTCCTGCCCGCAAATGCCACCGACACGGAAGCGGAAGCTCGTCTGAGAGCCCAAGAGGCTTCCGCCGCGCTGGACGGCCCCGCCACACTGGCTGGTGAGAATGTGGACCTGTCCATCGCCATTGCCTCACCACAGTCCTTGCGAGACCGCCTCCCCGGCCTCGTCGGCAACAAAGCTGTCGCCAGCACCACGCCCGATCCCACCTTTGGCGGAGCCGCCCCAAACATGACACAAGCCAAGCTCAACGACCGCCTGCGAAAGCTGGGCATTCTTCATGAACTCAGCAGCTTCGGAAACTGGACCCAGCACTACCTCGGCAGCCTTCCCGTGGGCAGTCAGGACAAGAATGACGACCCAGACGGCGACATGCTGAGCAACTTCGCCGAGTTCGCCTTCCATCTCGATCCAGCAAAGGGATCGTCCTCCTCGGAATTCGCCGTCGGTGGGTTGGAAACGAACGTGGTGGACAACAAACCCTACCTGAACATCACCTTCCGCCGCCGCATTGTCAGAGATGTGGTGAACTACATCGTCGCCGTTTCGGACAATCTCATTGCCTGGGATCGCACGCAGGCCCAGGTGGTTCAGGTCGGCCCTGCGGTTCCCAATGCCGACGGCATCACCGAGACGGTCAAATTCCGTGTGGTGGCCGATCCAGACATCACAGAAAGAAAATTCGTCCGCGTCGAGGTGGTGGACCTGGCTCCGTGAGGCATTCACGGGCATCCGCGCTTGCCACGTCCCGATGGATGTGGCAAGCCTCGGCCCCATGTCACAACAAAAAGAAGCCTGGGGATCACGTCTTGGAGTCATCATGGCCGTCGCGGGCAGCGCGGTGGGTTTGGGGAACTTCCTCCGCTTTCCGGGGCTGGCGGCGCAATATGGCGGCGGGGCCTTCATGCTGGCTTACGCGATCAGTTTCCTGATCATTGGCCTCCCAATCGGCTGGGCGGAATGGGCGATGGGGCGCTACGCGGGCAGCAAGGGCTACAACTCCTGTCCCGGCGCCTTCGCGGTCATTCTGAACAAGCGCTGGGCAAAGTATGTGGGCATCATCGGCGTCATCGTGCCGGTGGTGATCTACATGTATTACGTCTTCATCGAGTCGTGGTGCATCGGCTACGCGGTGAAGTTCTGGACGGGCCAGGTCAACCTCTCGAGCACGGAGCAGACGGTGGAGATGTTCAAGGCGATCAGCGGACAGACCGGGGACGGCGCTGCGCTGGCCTTTTCGTGGAACTCCGCACTGCCGTGGCTGGTGATGGTGTTTATCTTCAATTTCTGGCTGATCTACCGCGGTCTCTCCGGCGGAATCGAGAAGATGTGCAACTACGGCATGCCGCTGCTGATCGTGCTGGCACTGGTGGTGCTGGGTCGCGTGATGACGCTCGGTGCGCCTGATCCGGCCAAGCCGCATGACAACGTGGTCAACGGCCTGGGCTACATGTGGAATCCGAGCAAGATCCAGATCGAGCGTGTGCAGCCCGCCGCAGGTGAAAAAGCCCTCGTGCGCGAGGTGGTGGGCGAGGCCTCCATCGCGGAGGCGGAGAAGGAAGTCGCCGCGAGCAGTGGCAAGCTGAAGCTCGTGACCATCACGCCGTGGCAGCAGCTCAAGAATCCGCTCCTGTGGATGGCAGCGGCGGCGCAGATCTTCTTCAGCCTCTCCGTGGGCTTTGGCGTGATCATCGTCTATGCCAGTTACTTGAAAAAACAGGACGACGTGGTGCTCAGCGGACTCACAGCCAGCAGCGCGAACGAGTTTTGCGAGGTGGCGCTCGGCGGTTTGATCACCGTGCCGGCCGCGGTGGCCTTCCTGGGCCTCGCGTCGGTCGCCGGACAAGGCACCTTCGGGCTTGGTTTCACGGTATTGCCGCTGGTGTTCGCGAAGATGCCTTTCGGCGCCTTTTTCGGCGGGGCGTTTTTCTTCATGCTCTTCCTCGCGGCGATCACGAGCTCGATTTCGATGCTGCAGCCGGGCATCGCCTTCCTCGAAGAGGCCATGAATGTCGGCCGGAAAGTCAGCGTGACCATCCTGGGTCTGCTGACAACCTTTGGCACGGGCTTCGTGGTCTATTTTACCGCAGATTTGAAGGCGCTCGACACGCTCGACTTCTGGGTGGGCACCTTCCTCATCTTCATCCTCGCCACCATCCAGATCATCGTTTTTGGCTGGCACTGGGGCATCGAACGCGGCTTGAAGGAGGCGCATTCCGGCGCGTCGATCCGCATTCCGGCGTTTTTCGGTGTCATCATGAAATGGCTCTGCCCGGTGTTCCTGCTCGCCATCTTTGCCATGACGGTGCTAACGAGCATTTTCGGCTTTGATCTGAGCTCGATGTCCTTCGGCTCCGCCTCGGCTTATGTCATGGATTTGATCGGCGGCACGAAGGAGGGCAAGGCGGTGGGCACGAACCAGGCCGCGCAGCTCAGCGTGGTGCTGGTGGGGGTCGTGGCGATTTTCTTCGGCCTGCTCTCCGCCCGCTCGAAGGCCTATCAACGTGCTGAAAAAGGTCTCAACAAGCACGACTAACCTCCACTCTACTTCCTCCGATGACCACTTCCGGCCTTCTTGTCATGCTGCTCTCCGTGGGCACTGTCACCATCCTGTTTGGCTGGTGCGTTTACAAAGTGCTCACCACACCGAATGAGACTGAAAAGGTCCATGGCGTGGAGTTTCAAACGCCCGACATGAAGGAAGACGCATGAGCACGCCTCTCCCCAAGCCATCGGCCATGACTCGGCTGCTCTGGACCGGCGTGCTCTTGGGAGCCCTCACGGTGACGGGGAAGTGCATGACGATCTGTTCCCGGACGGAAAGCCTCTACTTGGACATGCTGGGCAGCCGCGAGCATCTGCCCGGGCATGTCGTGGTGGCGCTGCAATGGCAGCGGCTGCTCTGGGCGATGGCACCCTATGCGATGGTGGGCGTGGCAGCCCTCATCGGCTGGATTTGGATGACAAAAAGCACCCGCGCCATGCGGGCGGTGGTCTTGATCCTCCTGATGCTCCTGCTCGCCCAGGGCATCGCGAGCGTGCTTGTGTCAGCATCCCATGTGCCGGAGGTCATGAGACTCTTGGACGGAGCCGCCTCGCGATGAGGCGAGGTTTGACAAGGCAGACCGGGCAGCCTACTTCGAACGAAAACGCCATGCTGAAGCCGATTTCCACGATTCTCGCCGCCGCGCTGCTGCTGACCTCCTGCGAAAGCAGCGCCCCGAGGGCCATCCCGGTGGCTCCGCGTGAGGTGCCGATCTACCAGCAGGCGGCGCTGACGCAGGGCGATGGTGGGGCGCAGATGACGCCGGCCTTTGGTCCCGCGCTGGATGCGGAGCCGATGTTCGCGGTGAGCTCCGGCCCGTCGATCCGAGCAGCTTCATATCTCCTCCTCGATGCCCGCAGCGGCCAGCATCTGGCCGCCCGCAATGCGGAGACGCCCCGCGCCGTGGCCAGCACGCAAAAACTCGTCACCGCGCTGGTCGTACTCGATGCGGGCAATCTGGACAAGCCCGTCCGCGTGGCCGCCAGCGACGTGAATGTGGAGCCCACTCGCCTCGGGCTGAAGCCCGGCGAGGTGTACACCCGCCGCACGCTGCTCTACGCCTTCCTGGTAAAGAGCGCCAACGACGTGGCGAACGTGCTCGCCCGTGACAACGCGGGCAGCATCCCGGCCTTCGCGGCGAAGATGAATGCCAAGGTGCGTTCGCTGGGCTGCACGAACTCTTACTTCGTGAACCCGCACGGCCTCACCGCCCCGGGCCAGCGCTCCACCGCCCGCGACATGGCCCGCGTGGCCATGGTGGCCTACCGCGATGCGACGATCCGCGACATCGTGCGCCGAAAATACTACTCCTTCCGCCGCGCCGATGGCCGCACCGTGACGCTGGAGAACACCAACGACCTCCTCGGCCGCATGCCGGAATGCAACGGCATGAAAACCGGCTACACCGTGGCCAGCGGACGCTGCCTGATCTCCACCGCCAGCAGCGGCGGCAAGGATGTGATCCTGGTGCAGCTCGGCACAAAGACGAAGTACATCTGGGATGATGCCCGCCTGATGATGAGCTGGGGCCTCCAGCGTGCCCGCGGGCGCTTCGGCGTGGCGGCAAACTGGTAGCGCTGGCGGCGACGCGGAATTTTATGGAGCCATAAGTTGCGGCTCCGCAGGTGTGACGCATCATGCGCAGCCCCCCATGCCCGCTGTTTCGCTCGTCTGCCCCCACTGCGAAAAGCCTGTCGAAGTGCAGGTCACGGGTGTGACGCGCTCACGTCCCTGCCCCGAGTGCGGGGAAATGCTCATGCTTCAGGTGGCGGAGAAGAACAAAAAGGCCAAACGCCGCGCCCTTTTGATGGGCGGTGCCGTGCCGGAGGCGCCCACAGAGACCACCCTGCAAATTCCTTCCCGAAAGCAGGGGCCTGCCGATCCCAGACCGGCCGCTTCGACAGCGAAGATCGAGAATTCCGACTCTCCACCGCAGCCAGCCTCCACAGCAGCGACCGCCCCAACCGTCGCAGAGCCCTCGAAAGCCCCTGCTTCAGCACCAGAACCGGAAGAGCCGCGACCGCCGACTGGAGCCCATGCCCGCACGCTGAATTTTGAGCCTTCCCACGAACCGCAGGCGCTGCCGGGCGATGCCTTCGAGCGCATGCGGATGGACCCGGAGATCAAAGAATTCCGCAAACGCCTCATTCTGGGCGCCGGGGCGGTCATCGGCTGCATCGTGCTGGTTTTTCTCATCCAGGCGATGACTGCCAGCAATGGGAGAAAGGTGAAACCAAGCGCCTCCAGCCAAATGAAGGGTCCCGCGCCGGCCATGATCGAGGAGGAGCCGGAGCCCGCCCCCGTGCCGGACGGCAGCCTGGTCTTCAAAGCCACCGGCAAACAGGAGTTTGCCAAGGCCACCACCTCCGCGCCACCCACCGGGGTCATCTCCAGCCAGCTCACGATGGACATGGCTCTCTCTGTCGAGGCGCTGCGGAAGTTCCTCGCCGCACCGACTTGGAAGGAGCGCCTCGCATGGTCACGGCCGGTGAACGGCCTGGAGGAGCGCATGGCCGCCTTTTACGCCAAAAACGCCGATGGCCCCGTGGCTCACGAAAACATCATCGAGTCCAAGGAGGCCAAGGATGGCTTTGTCGAGCACACGGTGGTCATGGAAGGCGGTGGCCGCCGCACCGCCCTGGTCGAAAAAACGCCCAAAGGCCCCCGTGTGGACTGGGCGGCCTTTGTCGGCGTGGGAGACATGGGCTGGAGCCAGTTGATGGAAGAGCGGCCCACCCAGCCCGTCGCGATGCGGGTCATGGTTTCAGATGGGTTTTACTATGAGAACCAGTTTGGCAGCCCGCGGCTGCTTAAATGCCTGGAACTGCGCTGCGTGTCAGAGGCGGGTGCGCCCGTCATTCTCGGCTACATTGAGCGGGACAGCACGATTGCCCAGCAAATCGAGTTTTGGCTGAAACAGTCCAACGGCGCCGCCCTGCCGCTCACCTTGCGGCTGAAATTTCCCCTCAATGCCCCCTCGCCAAAGCAGGTGTGGGTCACGGAAATCGTCCGCCAGGGCTGGCAGGACGCCTGACATGGTTTTTTGAGCCTGACAGGCAATCAGCAGGCGAAAAATGCGATGATTGTGCAATAATTGCGGAGGCATGGCGTAGGTTGTGCGCCTCGATTCTTCGTTTTTCAATAAATCCACCCCTCAGCACCCCATGAAAATGCACCCCAACTGCCAAGGCAACCACCTTGACCTCCGCGCTGGCGTGAGCCGCCGCGATTTCCTCTACGTCGGCATGGCTGGCAGCCTCGGCCTTACCTTGCCTGACCTCCTGCGCCTCCAGGCAGCCCCTGTGATGCCCGAAGTGGAATCCTTCAAAGCCGTCGCCGATTCGGTGATTCACATCTATCTGCCAGGCGGCATGGCCCAGCACGAATCCTGGGATCCGAAGCCCTTCGCCTCCCCGGAATACCGCGGCCCCTACACCCCCATCAAGACCAGCATTCCCGGGGAATACGTCGGCGAGAAGTTCCAGAACATCTCCAAGATCATGCACAAGCTCAGCGTCATCCGCAGCATGACGCACGGCGAGGCGGCCCACGAACGCGGCACGCACAACATGTTCACCGGCTACCGCCCCAGCCCCGCTATCAAGTTCCCCAGCTTTGGCTCCATCATCTCCCACGAGCAGGGCAGCCGGAACAACCTCCCTCCCTATGTCGTCGTGCCAAACGTCATCGCCCCCGAGCAGGGCACCGGCTACATGAGCAGCGCCTTCGGCCCCTTCGCCCTCGGCAGCGATCCCGCCGACAAAGGCTTCACCGTCCGTGACCTGCTCACGCCGAAAGAAGTCGATGAAAAGCGCTTTGACCGCCGCCGCAACCTCCTCGGGGCCGTGGACGAGCACTTCAAGGCCGCTGAAAAGTCCGACGCCATCGCCTCGATGGACAGCTTCTACCAGGCCGCCTACGGCCTCATCAGCAACGCCAAGGCCCGCGAGGCCTTCGACCTCACCAAAGAGTCCGACAAGCTTCGTGACGAATACGGCCGCAACTCCGCCGGCCAGCGCTTCTTGCTCGCCCGCCGCCTCGTCGAGTCCGGCGTGCGCATGGTCTCCGTCACCTACGGCGGCTGGGATCACCACAGCAACATCAAGAGCGCCTTCGACGGCCAGGCCCCGAACTTTGACCAGGCCTTCGCCCGTCTCATCACCGACCTCGACGAGCGCGGCATGCTGAAGCGCACGCTCGTCATGGTCAGCTCCGAATTCGGCCGCACGCCGAAGATCAACGGCACCAACGGCCGTGACCACTGGCCCCGCGTCTTCTCCGTGGCCATGGCTGGCGGCGGCGTCAAGGAAGGCTACATCCACGGTGCCTCCGACGCCCTCGGCGGTGAGCCTGATCGCGATGCCGTGGGTCCGGAAGACCTCGCCAAGACCATGTACCGCCTCCTCGGCATCAATGCCGAGAAGCGCATCATGTCCGATGGTGCCCGTCCGATCGACATCGTGAACGGTGGTCGCATCCTCACCGAGATGCTCGCCTGATATCGAAACCCCGTTTGATTCAAAAAAGCCCGGGCATCGCTGCCCGGGCTTTTTTGTGCCGTGAGCCGTGAGGCTTTAACGTGGAAAGCCCCGAAAACAAAACATCCGACAGATCAGACCGATCTGTCGGATGTGGGAAAACCTCGGAGAAGTCTTTATTACAGCTTCGCGCCGGCGGCCTGGGCGGCGGCGATGGCCTGCTGGGCCTTCATCTGCTCGATCTGGGCGTCGAGCACCTGGCGCTTCAGGCTGGTGCCGGTCTTCTTCGCATACCACAGCACGAGCGGGGAGGCGATGAAGATGGAGGAGTAGGTGCCGAGCAGCACGCCGATGGTGATCGGCATGGCGAACTCGAGCATGGCCGGGTTGCCGAGGAAGAGCAGCACAATCATCGGGGCGAGGGCCGTGGGGCCGGTGAGGAGCGTGCGGGAGAGCGTCTTGCAGATGGCCTCGTTCATCGTCTCACGCAAGGAGCCGCCCACGCCGCGTTGAATCTCCTCACGGATACGGTCAAACACGACGATGGTGTCGTTGATCGAGTAGCCGGCAATGGTCAGAAGGGCGCCGACGTGGATGATGCTCAGCTCCTGACCGAAAAGGACCACCAGACCCGGCACCATAAGCACGTCATGGAAGAGAGCGATACTGGCGCCGAGGGCGAAAGCGAACTCGAAGCGGAACATAAGGTAAACGAAGATGGCGACGAGGGCGATGGCCATGGCCCAGAGGGAGGAAACCATGGCCTCATCCCCGATGACGGCACCGACGGTGGCGATGCTGGTTCCGGAAATGGTGCCGTCCTTGGTCCACTTGGCCTTGATGGCCTCATCAATGACAGGCGCACTGTCTTTTTCGGTGCGGATGGAGACGTTCGTGGCTCCAGTGGCCGGATCAGCCTTCCGCTGAATATAGTAGGTGCCGATGTCGGCTCCTTGAGGCTTTTCCTGGGTGACAGGCTGCCGGAGGGGATTGATGACGGTGCCAAAATCATCATCGCTGATGTTTTTTCCAGGAGCGAGCACCACATCCACACGACCGCCGCCACGGAAGTCGATGCCGAGGCTGGACCCGCCTTTATAAACCAGGGTGCCAAAGGAGATCGCGGTAACCACCAGGGAGGCGATGATGAAGGTGGGGGCCTTGGAAAGGATGTCGAAGACCTTGTCCGGGATGATGCGGGTGGTCTGGATCGTCTGGAGGAGGTTCTTGTCCACCACCCACATGAAGATCACGCGGGTGACGATGAGGGCACCGATCATCGAGGAGAGCAGACCGATCATCAAAGTGACCGCGAAGCCCTTCACGAGGCCGCCGGAGATGGCGAAGAGGATGACGGCGGAGATGAGCGTGGTGATGTTCGAGTCAAAAATGGCGCTGAAGGCCTTGTCGTAGGCGGATTCGAGGGCGCCAGCGAGGGTCTTGCCGGCTTCCATTTCCTCTCGCAGGCGCTCGTAGATGAGCACGTTGGCATCGACGGCCATGCCGATGGTGAGCACGAGACCGGCGATACCAGGCATGGTGAGCGTGAAGCGGAACAGAGCCATCGCCCCGAAGAGGATGCACATGTTCACCACGAGGCCGATGATGGCCACGAGACCGGCGAGACGGTAAATGAAGACCATGAACAGAGTCGTCAGCGCCAGGGCGGCGACGCCCACCCACTTGCCTTGATCGATGGAGGACTGGCCGTAGGCGCTGGAGACGGTGGCCTCCGACTGGATTTCCATCGGATTCTCCAGAGGGTTGTTGAGCAGCGTGGCGAGCGTGAAGGCCTCCTCCTGATCAAAGTCGCCGGTGATGCTGGCATTACCGTTGTAGCGTTTCTCACGCAGCACCGGGGCGGAGATGACCACACCGTCCACGATGATCGCCATGCGGCGGCCTTGGTTGACCTCGGCGGTGGCATCAAAGAGTGTCGTGCCCTCGCTGTTCATCTTGAGCAGCACGGTCCAGCCTTCCGCGTCAAAGGTGGCACCAGCGCGGTCAACGTGCTTGCCTTCGAATTCAGCGCGACGCTTCACCACGAGATCCGGCTGGACGATTTCCTTGCCCATCTTGTCCTTGCGGGGCTTCTGGGGAAGACGCTCGACGGAAGGAT
>JBKCXA010000686.1:0-2229 GCA_046316935.1 Prosthecobacter sp. | reverse complement strand
GCAACTTCGGCGCGGCCTCCTTTCCCATCGTGGTGCCCTGGCTCATCGCCCACGCCGGTGGCTGGGATGCCGTGCTCGTTGGTTTTGGCACGATCTACATCGTCGCAGCAGTGCTGTGGGTGCGGGTCAGAGCGTAGCACCAGTTTTCCAACTCGTGATTCAGGGAGCACCGGGTTGGAAAACCCGTTCTACTTCCCGAAGGCCATCACCTGCTTGTCCGTGCGCAGGTAGATCGCGCCATCAACGATGGCCGGTGAGGCGAAGACAGAGGCTTTGAGGTCGTTTCGTGCCAGGACCTTCAGCGTGTCGCTCGTGGCATCCAGGACGACGACGGTGCCGCGCTGGGAGGTGATGTAGATGCGGCCATCGGCACTGACGGCGGACGCATAGTAGTCGCCGGAGGCATCGACGCGTTCGGCTTGGTAAAGGGGGCTGCCGCTTTTGGCATCGTAGGCGCTGGCGAGTCCGCCGCTCTTCATGGTGAACACGCGGCCATTCGTGGCAATGGGCGATGACACATACGGCAGGTGCTTGTTTTGCTGCCAGACGACATGCGTGTCCGTGATGTCGCCACTGCCGCCAGGTTTGATGGCGAAGAGCTGGTTCACGGCATCGGCAAACATGCCACGCATGGTTTCATACTCGGCCTTTGTCACCTTGCCGTCCTTGTCGGCGTCGATCTGCGAGTAGCGGTCTTTGATTTTGCCTTTGGGGAACTCCTCCAGCGTGAGCAGGTCGTCTTTATCGGCATCATTCGCGGCGGCGAAGGTTTCATGCGGCTCCATGAGCACGCGGTCATCCTCATCGCCGCCGACGTTCCAGCTTGAGAGGAGCAGCACGCCATCCGCCGCCACGGGACTGGCATTCGACACCCGCGCCATGCCGCGCACGGACCAGCGTTGCTTGCCATCTTTGAGATCATAACTGCGTGTCCAAAGCGATCCACACACGACGAGTTCCTCCACACCATCATGCCGCCACACCAACGGCGTCGAAAAGCCGCGCCGGAATTCGCTGCGATCCACCCGCCACACTTCCGCGCCCGTTTTTACATCGAGAGCGATCATGTAACTGCCCACATCCTGATCCGCGATGATGATCACCTTTCCATCCGCGAGGATCGGCGAGGCGCTGGTGCCAAACTCGACGACTGGCGCAGGCAGCGGTTTCTTCCACAACTCCTGGCCGCTCCAGTCATACGCCAGCACGCCGTAGCTGCCGAAGTAGGCGATCAAGCGCTCGCCATCCGTGCAGCACGTCGGCGTGGCTGGGCTGCCGATGCGGTGTGCCCCTTCGATCTTCTCCACCGGAGCCGCCACACGCCAAAGTTCACGTCCATCGGCCTTGCTTAGGCAAAAAGTGACCAGCTTGCCCTCGGCGAGCCCGGTGAGGGCGATCTTGTCAGCCCAGAGGCAAGGCGATGAATGTCCATGCGGCACTTCGACCTGCCACTTCATGTTTTTCTCCGCCGAAAACTCCACAGGCGGCTTTCCCGTGCCGATGCCGAGACCTCCTTCGCCACGAAATTGAGGCCAGTTCGAGCCTGCGAGGCAGGTGGTGGTGAAAATCAGGAAAAGTGGCGCGAGATGCTTCATGGCAACCAAACGGCCCGTTAAATGGAGATGATTCACCGTGCGCTGCTTCTTCTGGCTCTCTTCACGACCATCCATGCCGAAATCCGTGTCTCGACCGATTTTGAAGGTGGCAACGCGGAGGTGGTGACGCTCGATCAGGCCAGCAAAACCCTCCGTATCATGCCCGAGCTACATGAAGGCCGCGGCTGGCCGTGCTGGTGGTATTTCCGGCTCGATGGGCTCACGCCGGGTCAAACGATCACGCTTGAAGTGCAGGCACAGACGAAGCCTTTTCGCGAAACTCAAGTGCTCGCCTACCCCTGGTGCCAGCCAAAGCATGCCTGGCTGAGTAGCGATGGCGAGACATGGTCACCGAGCGATGCTGGCAGGCTCAGCACGGACAAAGTGATGAGTTACAAACTCACGCCGACGACCGGAAGTCTGCGTGTCGCCTGGGGGCCGCCGTTTGTGCCCGCGGATGCTGAAAAACTGCTCGCCGAACTCGCCGCGAAACTGCCGGAGTCAAAACGCTTCGAACTCGCGAAGACACGCGATGGTCATGTGGTGCACGGCATTCGCATCGGTGATGAAAACGCGCCGCATCAAGTCTGGGTCGGCTCGCGACATCACGCGTGGGAAGCAGGCGGCAGCCAGG
>JBKCXA010000685.1:0-3662 GCA_046316935.1 Prosthecobacter sp. | reverse complement strand
AGCCCACGCAGCGCTGGGTCATGATCCTGCACTGCACCGAGAAGGGCAAAAAGCTCCCGCCCATCGACCCGAAGGATCCGAAGCGCAAAACGGGCGAGTTCGTCTTCTTCACCTCGCCCGATTTGAAGCAGTGGAAGCGCGAAGGCAGCGTCATCGGCTTCGCGGAGTGCCCCGACCTTTTCCCGATGAAGATCGAAGGCACGCAAAAGACCAAGTGGATCGTCCACGGCGGCCTCGGCGAGTATTTCATCGGCGACTTCGACGGTCGTGAGTTCAAGCGCACCAGCGATCTCCTGCACGGTCCGTATGGCAGCGCCTACTACGCCGGTCAAAACTACAGCGACATGCCGGATGGCCGCGTGGTGCAGCAAGGCTGGGCCAAGATGAGCGACCTCGTCTTCACCGGCATGCCTTTCGCTCAGGTGATGAACATCCCCTGCGAGATCACCCTGCGAAACACCGCCCGCGGCCCGCGCCTCGTCTGGCAGCCCGTGCGCCAGATCGAGACGCTGCGCACAAAGCATCACCACATCGAGTCCGTCGTGCTCGATGAGCAAAGCGATCCACTCAAAGCCGTGCACACGCCGTTCTTCGATCTCCACGCCGTCATCGAGCCCGGCACGGCCACGCAGATCCAACTCATGCTGCGCGGCACGCCTTTCGTCATCGACGTGAAGAAACTCAAGCTCACCAGTGGCAAGGACAGCATGCCCATGCCCGTCCGCGACGGACGCATCGACTTCCGCCTGCTCAGCGACCACGGCCTCATCGAGATCTTCACCGACAACGGCTTCAAATTCGGTGCCTTCCCCCTCCCGCCCAAGCCTGAAGCCCCCATCGCCCCTCAACTCACCGCCATCGGCGGCGAAGCAAAGATCATCTCACTCGATTTGCATGAGCTGAAGTCGGTGTGGCCGATGAAGAAGTGAAGGCTTTGCGCGGCTTTCTTCCACCTTGAAAAGGTCAGGCCTGTTCACCAAGCTCTGACACGCCTCATGAAAAAGCCGTCCACCTCGAAAAAATCACTCACCACGGCCAAAGCCAGGTCAGACAGCCTCAAAGGCCTGCTCACCGAGGTGCGCCAGCTCATCCAGAGCGCCCGCCGCGGTGTCGCCAGTGTCGTGGACACCTTCCAAGTGATGACCAACTACGAAATCGGCCGCCGCATCGTCGAACACGAGCAAAAAGGAGCCAAGCGGGCGGCGTATGGCACGGAGCTGCTGAAAGAGCTGTCCGCGAAGCTGACGGAGGAGTTTGGGAGAGGGTTCTCTGAGGATAACTTGTCGAACATGCGACGCTTCTTTCTGATGTGGAAAGACCGGGTCGCCCAATTTCCGAATAGCCTATTCGGAAATCTTCAGCAGCCAGTTGGAAGATTGGCCGTCGCCCCAATTTCCGAACAGCCTATTCGGAAATCCCCCTTCACGATCAGTTGGACCCATTACCAAGTTCTCCTCACCATCAAAGACCCAGATGAACGCAGCTTCTACGAGATCGAGGCCACGAATGCCGGTTGGTCGGTGCCGGAGTTGAAGCGCCAGAAGGCCTCCTGCCTTTACGAGCGGCTGGCGCTCAGTCGGGACAAGGCGGGCATCCGGCGATGGGCCAAGGAGGGACAGGGCATCATGAAGCCCGTGGACATGCTGAAGGAGCCGCTCGTGCTGGAGTTCTTGGGCTTGGAAGAAAAATCCGGCTACACAGAGAACGACCTCGAACAGGCCATCATCGACCGCTTGGAGCATTTCCTCCTCGAACTTGGCAAAGGCTTCCTTTTCGAGGCCCGCCAGAAACGCTTCACCTTCGATGAAGACCACTACTTCGTCGATCTCGTCTTCTACAACCGCCTCCTGCGCTGCTACGTCATCATTGACCTCAAACTCGACAAAGCCACGCATCAGGACCTCGGGCAGATGCAGATGTATGTGAACTATTACGACCGCGAAGTGAAGCTCCCCGATGAAAACCCGACCATCGGCCTTCTGCTCTGCAAATCGGCCAAAAAGACCGTCGTCGAGCTCACCCTACCCAAAGACGCCAACATCCACGCCAAGGAGTATCAGCTCTATTTGCCCTCGAAAGAGCTACTGAAGCAGAAGCTCGATGAATGGAGCCGGGCGAAGATCGGCAGATAAAGCCTCATCAATCATCATGACCTCATCCCAACCAACCACCGCCAATCCTCGCCTCTTCCTCTGGGCCATCACGTCTGCGCTGGCGGGCTTTTTGTTCGGTTTTGACACCGTGGTCATCTCTGGCGCGGAAAAGACGATTCAATCGCTGTGGAAGCTCAGTGATGCCATGCATGGCGTGGCGATGGCCTCGGCGTTGTATGGCACGGTGCTGGGGTCGCTCATCGGGGGCTGGCCGACGGATCGTTGGGGGCGCAAAAAGACGCTGATCTGGGTCGGCGTGCTGTATTTCGTCTCGGCGGTGTGGTCGGGCATCGCGCCGGAGGTGTGGTCGCTCATCATCGCGAGATTTATCGGTGGACTCGGCGTGGGCATCTCTACCGTGGCCGCGCCGCTTTACATCACGGAGATCTCGCCGCCGGACTGTCGTGGAAGGCTCGCGGGCATGTTTCAGTTCAACATCGTCTTCGGCATCCTCGTGGCCTTCCTGTCGAACTACCTCCTCGGCGGCATCGGCGAGCATGCGTGGCGCTGGATGCTTGGCGTGGAGGCCATTCCGGCGCTGATTTACACGCTGATGTGCTTCACGCTGCCGGAGAGCCCTCGCTGGCTGCTCACGCGGAAAAACGACCGCGAGGCCGGAATGGCCGTTTTGCGTCAAATCCAGCCGCAGGCCTCCGAAAGCCAGATCGAGGCCGTCGCGGCGCAAATCACCCACGCCGCGCAGAACGACGAAAGCAACTCGCACGGCTTTTGGTCGGCGCGGCATCGCATTCCGATCCTGCTGGCGTTCTTGATCGCCTTCTTCAATCAGCTCTCCGGCATCAATGCGGTGCTCTACTTTGCCCCGCGCATCTTTGAACTCACCGGACTCGGTGCGCAGGCCGCACTGCTGCAATCCATCGGCATCGGCGTGATCAATTTGATCTTCACCTTCGGCGGCCTGTGGCTCATCGATCGCCTCGGACGCCGCACGCTGCTCATCATCGGCTCGTTTGGCTACATCGCATCGCTCGGGCTATGCGCATGGGCCTTCTTTACGGAGCATTTCGGCATCGTGCCCGCGTGCATCTTTGCCTTCATCGCCGCACACGCTATCGGCCAGGGAGCCGTGATCTGGGTCTTTATCTCCGAGATCTTCCCCGACCGCTACCGCGCCGCTGGTCAATCGCTCGGCAGCGCCACACACTGGGTCTTTGCCGCACTCCTCACCACCTTCTTCCCCGCGATGGTGAATGCCTTCGCACCCGGCTGGGTCTTCCTCTTCTTCACCGGCATGATGGTCCTGCAGCTCGTCTGGGTGAAAATGAGCGTCCCTGAGACCAAAGGCGTGCCGCTGGAGGACATCCAAAAGAAACTCGGCATGCCATGAAACTGGTCCCTCTCGTGTTTGCGCTCCTTGGCGTGCAAATCGCCGCAGCGGAGCCCTCGATCATGCTCGCGGGCCCGTGGGTGCCAGAGAACACGCATGACATCGACTTCGCCGCTTTGCCGAAAGTGCGCAGCGAGCACGTCATCATCAGCGATGTGCGT
>JBKCXA010000684.1:0-6621 GCA_046316935.1 Prosthecobacter sp. | reverse complement strand
GATCTGCATTGGCTGGTTTTGCCTGTCATGGGTCTGTCCAGCCCGATCATCGGTTCGTTTTTGCTGTTCTTTCCGTTCTTGTTTGGGCCGTTTATCTTGATTTGGGCATACGCCATTTTTGTCTTCCCGACGGGCATGCTGTGCGGTTTTCTCATCTCAGTCTGCACGCTGCCCTTTCGGCCCAAAGAGGTCCTGCATCGAAACGCATGATCGCCGCTTACAACCGCTCCAAAATCATCCGTGGCGTCTTTTGCCTGCTGGGCAGCCTTGTGTGCTATGTGCTCGCGTGGTTGTTCTTCCGATACGGAACGGCCATGGCGCTCTACTCCTTCGGTTATTCGACCGACTGGGCGGTCGGCTTTGCCATTGTCGGCCTGCTTGGAATCACTTGGAGCGGCTATGGCACATGGAAGAGAGGCCGAGGCTTTCAATCCTACGTCGAGTCCTCACTTTACACGAATTTGTCCGCTTCGGCGGATACTGCCGGGGCCGCAGTCGTCGATCACTACACGCAAAGGATCACCGGCCCAGCCTATGTGCTCAGCCAGATTTTCCTCGGCGGACCTTTGTTCGCATTGCGAGGAAGGCGTCACTTTCAGCAGCTTCTGCCAAACGAGGCCGGACTGGAGCAAAAGCTGCACGCCATTCTGGGCATCTTGCGGCAGGCCAACAAGTGGCAGTCCATGACCGACTACCCCGGTCAGGAGCGGGAGATCCTGATGCTCGCCCAGATGAAACAAATCGACTTCAGCGCCCACAAAGGCATTCCCCGCTTCAAAGCCCCCGCACCCGATGGAGTTTGATTTCGATTTTCGGCGCCTTGTGCTACTGGCACTGCTGCTTGGCGGGTTCGCTCTGCTGGGAGGCTTTCAACGACCAAACGTGCCTACGGGCGGTATTCACTCTTCCACCCATGTCAACAAGGCGTGGAGCTACTGTGTGGTCTTGTTCATCGCTGGAGCTGTATCTGCCACGCTTATCGAGCACACAGTCGGCTACATGGACCCCACGAACCTCCGGCCCGGCTATATCGTGCTGGGCTTGCTGATGATGACCGCCGCTGTCTTTTGGCTCCACACCTTGAAAGGGTCGGTAAAGCGGCAGGAGAAGACGGTTGGCGTTTCGGCCTCTCTGGTTTGTGTGAGAGCGTGTTCTTGACTGCCGGGTGGGTGTTGAGGTGAAGCCGTTTCGGCCGCCCATCGTGCCCCCAAATGCCCCCTCCCGGTTCAAGAAAGCCAAAAAGAATGGTGGGCAGAGGCCTGGGAATCCATTTTCTTTGTAACGTCCCGCCGCGCCCTGCCAGAAAGCTTTGTGAACCTCATTCCCCTTATGAAACGCACCGCTCTCCTATTCCTCGCCCTGACCACCAGCGCCGTCGCGCAGCAGAAGCTCGTCCCCACCCAGGACGCGCCGAACACCAAAGACTATCCCGGCCTGCCCCGCTACGAAGGCAGCACGATCGTCCTGCAATCCGAGCAGAAGTTCGGCGAGCTCGGCCTCCAGATCGGCGGCCTCAGCTCGCCCGTCTCCACCGATCCGAAGGAGGTGCGGAAGGTTGAAGGCCGCACGCACCGCACCACCTACCTCTATTTGAACCTCGGCTCCGGCAAGCGCAGCACGCTCGAGATCGCCCGCAACTACGAGATGGCCTTCAAGGACGCGGGATTCACCGGCATCTGGAGCGGTGGCGACAAGGAAATCCGCAACGGCCCGCCCCGCAGCTACTACGGCGTGCCGGAGCTCGACCACCAGCTTATGACCACCGGCCTGAAGGAGCGCCGCTACTTCTGCATGGAAAAGGGCGGCCTGTTCGCCGCGGTCTTCATCGCCGCCCGCTCATGGGATCATCCCATGCTGCCCAGTTCGGAGGCGAATCCGTGGAAGCAGCACGTCACCATTCCGCAGGATGCCGTCGTCATGCAGGTCGATGTGGTGAATACCCGCCCGATGGAGGAGAAGATGGTGCACCTCTCCGCCGCTGAAATGCAGAAGAGCATCTCATCCAGCGGCAAGGTCGCCATCTACGGCATCCTCTTTGCCTTCAACAAGGCCGACATCAAACCCGAGTCCGCCCCCACGCTCGCCGAGATGGCTTCGCTGCTCAAAGCGGAGCCAAATTTGAAAGTCCTCGTCGTCGGCCACACCGACAACGTCGGCACCTTCGAGTTCAACGAAGACCTCTCCAAGCGCCGCGCCAAGGCCGTCGTCGCTGAACTCGCCGCCAAACACGGCATCGCCGCCGAGCGCATGCTGCCGCTCGGGGCTTCGTTCATGGCCCCGGTCAGCACGAACAGCACCGAGGAAGGAAGAAAGCTCAATCGCCGGGTGGAACTCGTCGCTAGGTAGCAATGACGAATGTCGAATTCCCGAATGACGAACCAGATTCGCATGCGGCTTCGTCATTCGGGCTTCTTTCGCCATTCGGATTTACCCATTCGTCATTTGCCGGCTCCACATGCACGAGAAGCTCCCATCCCTGATCCACGGTCTCGATCCCGCCGCGCTCTTCGCTCTTGAGGCCGAGGAGCCTGCGGCGGCAGATTGGGAGCCGCCTTCGATTGACGAAGCCGCGAAGCTCTTCCCGCAGTGGAAGGTGGTCCGCCTTCTCGGCCGAGGCGGCATGGGAGCGGTGTATGAGGTGCATCAGCCGGAGCTCGACCGCACGGTGGCGGTGAAACTACTGCCGATCGAGGCAAGCCTCGACGAGCATCTCGTCGAGCGCTTTCGGCGCGAGGCCCGCACGCTCGCGAAACTGCACCATCCCGGCATCGTGGCCCTATTTGAGAGCGGCATCACCTCCGCCGGGCATCTCTACTTTGTCATGGAGCATGTGGACGGCAGCCCGCTCAGCCAGTGGATCGCCGAGAGCCGCCTCGACGTGCCAAAGGCCATCGAAATCGTGCGTCAGGTGTGTGAGGCGCTGGCCTACGCCCATGCACAAGGTGTCATTCATCGCGACATCAAGCCCTCGAACATCCTCCTCGATGCTCAAGGGCAGGCGAAGGTGGCCGATTTCGGCCTCGCCCGGCTCGATCACGTCGAAACGGCAAGCGGAGCGCTCAGCATGTCACGCACCGGCCAGTTCATGGGCACGCCCGCCTATGCCGCGCCTGAGCAGGTGAAGGATGCCGCGCATGTCGATCACCGCGCGGACATTTATGCCCTCGGCGTGCTGCTGTATGAGATGCTCACGGGTGATCTGCCACGCGGAGTCTTCCAGCCGCCGTCGCGAAAAGCCCGTGGCGCGGGTCATCTCGATGAAGTGGTGCGTCGTGCCATGCAGGAGCGGCCGGAGGATCGCTATCAGGCCGCCGCAGATTTGCAGCGAGATGTTTCGATGAAGCGCCGGTCACGAGTGGGACCAGTGATCGTCTTGATCGTGTTGGCAGCGGGTGCGGGATGGTTCCTCCAAACGAGGCTTGTGGTCACAAAGCCAAAAACGACCGAGGCGACCCAAATGACAGAAGTGTCAGAGAAGGCGATGCCTCGCATCAGTCCGCCAGCGCCTCAGCCCACGCTCACGCCCGCTCCAGCATCTCCACATCCGGTGCCCGTCATTGCAGCGACGCTTCCCGCGCTCGCCACCATCCACGCCTGGTCGATTGAGCCGGTTTCTCCAGCGCTGATGCTCCCATCGAGCCTCACAAAACAAGCATGGAAGGACGCGGCATTGACTGCCACCGGTGGAGCAGTTCTACATCCGGATGGAAGTCTCTCGTGGTGGGATCAAATGCAGCCGAATGGCATTCGAAAACGCGCCTGGCATGCCACCACCATCGCCAGCAGTGGAGATCAGGTTTTCCTGCTCGATGCCAAGGGAGGTCTCGTGCGGCTAGGTGATCAAAATCTGCTCGCCGAAGGCCTGAAGGCCATTTTCAGCTTTCCACAAGCCGGCAGCCTGCCCGCGCTGACCGTGGCGGATGAACTGGTCATACTGGATCCGATGCGCGGAACACGACAGACCTTGCCCCAACCTACCGGGACGATCCTCCGGCTCACCCGTCTCGAGGACGGCAAGCTTTGGTGCCTCCTGCAAAGCGGTGAACTGCTTCAACTCACAAACGACATCTGGTCAAAACCCGACGACCCGGCGATGCAACGCGCCGCCGACCTTCAGGCTGGCGATGGCTTCACGCTTCTCGTGCAAAAGGATGGTCGCTGCGAACTCCGCGGATCAAAGGTGCCGGATAGTCCCCAGCGCTTTCGCCTTCCCGAGCAAGCCACCCAGGTGCGTGCAGGGCCTCAGGGGCGTTTGGTGGCGTGGTGAGCGGGCCTACTCACGCCATCTCGCCAAGGCGAGAAAGATCCACCCGAGCATGAAGCTCAGGCCGCCGAAGGGTGTCACCGCTCCCAGCCATTTGATCTGCGTGTAGGCCAGCACGTAGAGCGAGCCGCTGAAAAGAAAGATGCCAGCAATGGTGAAGCGCCAGGCCCAGCGAGCCTTGCCGCCTCCTTTGCCCGCAACGAACGCCAGCAGCATGGCAAGCACGGCGTGGGTGAGGTGGTAAAACGAGGCCGTCTTCCAGTGGTCGAGCTCGTTTGAGGCCACGAGCAGGTCATGCACTTTGCCATGAGCCCCCATCGAGCCGAGGATGATGGCGAGCAGGCCCAGCAGGGCGGAAAGGCGGACGCGGAGGGGGCTTGGGGCGGTCATGTGGGCTGCCTTTGGCCTTTCCCGAGGGAAAAATCACCCGCAAAATGCCCGCGAGAGCCTAATTTAGGGGACCCCCACCCCGTTCCAACCCCGCACCCTTTCCGCATGCCAGAACGCCCAGACCAGGATGAAGCCTCGATCTTGGTGCGGCGTGCCCTCGACCAACATGAAAGCAATCTCATCGCCTACGCAGCCAGCATCCTCGGTGGAGACATCGAGCGTGGCCGCGATGTCGTGCAGGATTCGCTTCTCAAGCTCTACCTCACCGAGCCAGCCCGCGTGCGGGACAACCTCAAATCCTGGCTCTACACCGTCTGCCGGAATCGTGCCCTCGATATCCTACGCAAAGACCACCGCCTCGACCTCGGCGAGGACGAAATCCTCGAGGCATCCCCATCGCACGACCCCGATCCCGGCGAGGTCGCCATCAATCGTGAGCTTTATGAGCATGTCTGGCGCTGCGTGGATCGCCTGCGGCCGAACCAACGTGAGGTCATCCGCCTCAAATTTCTCCACGACTGCTCCTATCAAGAGATCGCCGGCATTACCGGACTCACTGTCGGCAATGTGGGCTTCATCATGCACCACGCCATCCGCAAGCTGCGGGAACTCCTCGCGCAGGAATCCGCCGAGCAGCCCCAGCATCACCATTGACCCATTTATTCTGCCATGAACCCGCAAGACAATCCGCACTTCACCGCCTACGCCCTCGGCGAACTCGATGCCGCGCAGGCCCGCGAGATCCACGCCACGCTGCGTGAGCACTCCGCCGCCGCGCATGAGCTGGAGCAGATCGAGGCCGTCACCGATGCCTTGCGTCACGGTGCCCCGATCCCGAATGCCCGCCTCACGCCGGATCAACGCCACGCCGTCCTGCATCCCTCGCATCTGCCGCGTTTCGTGCAGCCGATGATGCCTCGCTCCGCCCCGGTGAAGAAGCCCGCCGTGGTCTGGAAAACCTTTGGCCGCGTGCTGAAAGCCGCCGCCGTCATCACGCTTACCGGCGGAGCCTTCCTCCTCGGTTGGCAGATGCATCAGCCGGTGGAAAACACCACGGTCGCCACCACCGTGCCGCCCGCACCGGAATCCGTGAAGCTTCAAACGAAGCCCGTGGAAGTCGTCGAGGTTCCGAAGGCTCCCGCGCCGAAACCTGAAGTCATCGTCGTGAAGGCACCTGAAGCCGCGCCGAAGGTCGAAAAGCCTGCCGTCGTCGTTGCCGAGGCTCCGAAGCCCGCGCCGGTCGTTGTCTCCAAAGTCGTCGAAGCTCCCAAACCTGCTCCGCAGGTGCTTTCGCTCGGCTTCTCCATGCCACGCAGCCTGCCCGCCTTTGCCAGCACGTCCAAAGAACCCGGTAGCCGCTACACCTTGAATCCGGCTTTGATTCGTCCAGCACCGGTGAAAAATGCAGGCGAGGCCTTTGCCTCTCCCGCGAAGGGCAAAGTCGAAGAAAAGCCGGTCAAAGCCTCCGAGTTGCTCATCCACTCCTGGCAGGCGGAGGTCGCCACCTGCCCGTGGAATGCCTCGCACCGCCTGCTGCGCCTCGTGATCCAGCTTCCCGCGAATCAAACTGCGGTCACCAGCACCAGCGAGGCTGCCTTCCCCCTGCAGGTCTCGTTTGATCCGCGTGCAGTGAAGCAATTCCGCCTGCTCGGCGAGCGTCACATCGCCGCGCCGCAGCTCGATCAAGCCGGCACGCATGTCGTGTGGTATGAATTTGAGCCCAACGGCAAGTCCTCGCCAGCCACCCGCCAGATCGCCACTCTCACCGTGCCAAACACCCGCTTCACGCAGAAGGCCGTCGGCCCCTTCGACGACTCGAAGCTCCAGGTGCTCGACCGCGGCTTCACGCTCGACAACGCCCGCGATGACTTCCTCTTCGAATCCGCCGTCGTCGGCTTCGGCATGCTCATGCGTGGCACGCAGCAGATCGGCAGCCTCGACCACGAACTCGTGTTGACCCTCGCCAG
>JBKCXA010000683.1:0-4025 GCA_046316935.1 Prosthecobacter sp. | reverse complement strand
CATCCACAGTCTTCGCCCAAAGCTCCGGCAGCAGGCCTTTCACCGTCTCGCGATGCCCGCGATCTGTCGCCAGCAAGGCCAGCGCTTCCATCGTCGGAGCCGTTTTGAGCGATTCCGCCGCCTGTTGCAGCTTCGCCGCCATTTGATCGACCGCCTCCCGCGCCTTCGCGTCCGTGACCTGCTTCGCGAAATCCGTCAGCGAGAGGTTTTTCTCGTCCAGCACGGCCAGAACTTCGGCCAGTTTCTGATTGGAGTTCATCTGCGGTGCCAAAAACGCAATCGCCGCTTGGTTGTTTGTCGATAGAGCACACCGAAGGAGCATTCCGATGATGCCCGGTTTGGTGTCATGTTCAGGGACACCGAAAATTTGGCAAAGCTGCTCCAGATGCTTCAGCGATGAACTCCAGGCTGCTCCAGCAAGCGCGCTGCCTTGAGCGGCTTCATCAAGAACCCTCGCGATGGCGTTGCCAGCCTGCGGGTCCGACCAATCCCACTCTCCAACAGAGAGAGCCAACTGCATCTGAATGCGAGGATTCTTGAGATGCTCATTTTCGACGGCGATTCCGACCTGTTCCCAACGGATGTGTTCTGAGATCTGCAATGCCTGTTCAATCACACGGGCATCTCGGTCTTCGAAGAGCTTCTCCAGCCTTTGAGGTGACATCTTACCGGCTAACAAAAGACTCCACGCCGCTTGTGCGCGCACCTGAGGCATTTCGTGCGCTAAAGCGTTGGCGAAAACTTTCTCCCAATCACCGCTCCACAACGCCATCATCTGCGCTTTGTCCCTCAGCCAGCCATTTGGCGAAGCAAAGTAGTCATCTCGCTCCGTCGAGATGAACGGGACGTTTCCTTTCCCGGACGCTTTGCCGCTTTTGGATGCCGTGTGCTCATCTCGCGGAGCGAGATGGCTACTTTTCACGACTCGCCAAATCCTCCCCTTGTCATCCCCTTCGCGGTAATGCGGCAGCAATTCCTCTTTCCCATTCTGCGGGAGCCACTGCGGGTGCTCGATCATGTAGCGATACATGTCGGCGACCCACAGGGCACCATCAGGGCCGGTGCGGACCATGACGGGGCGGCACCAGCGGTCTTCGCTGGCGAGGAAGTCCATCTTGGACTCGACGGGATCACGCACGGCTTTGAAGGTGACGCCGTCGTCTTCGAGGATGTGATGCTGCACGACGTTGTGGAAGGGCTCGCAGGTGAAGGCGTGCGTTTTGCCGTCGTTGAAGAGCACTTGGTCGCGATACACCTCGATGCCGCAGGCGCTGGTGAAGCGTCCGGCTTGGTCGAAGCTGTGGAAACGCTTCTCCATGCTGCTGGCGGGATACACGGGCGGATTTCGGGGGAAGAGCTGATGGATCGGGTCTGGTGGGATGACGTGCGGATTGCGGCGCAGGTAGTGATCCTGCAACACGTAGTGCCAGAGCGGGAAACTGTTCTGCACGCCGAACCAGTGGCCCCAGTCGTCGCGGGCGCGGCCGAACTGCGAGGGGCCGCTCTGGGGGTCGAACTCGCCGGTGTCCGGCTTGAAGCGGAAATCGCGACTGCCGAGGTCGATCTTCTCGCCGGTGAGCTTGCACTCGATTTGCGTGCCTTTGTTGTAGCCGCCGTGATGCGCTCCGGCGGCGCAATACACCCAGCCGTCCATGCCCCAGCGCAGGCCGTTCACGCGGAGCTGCTGGTTGCCCGTGCTGAAGCCGGTGTAGAGCACTTTCTTCGTGCCATCGGGCGAAATGAAGAAGATGTCCGGCGCGGCGGTGACGATCACGCCTTCACGCCACGTCAAAATGCCGGTGGGATAACTCAAATCGCTGACGATGACGCTGCGCTTGTCGTAGCGGCCGTCATGGTCCGTGTCCTCCAGTCGCACGACGCGTCCGCCGGCCTTGCCGTTGCCATCCATGCCGAGCGGGTAGTCCGCCATCTCGATGACCCACAAGCGACCCTGCTCATCCCAATCAAACGCCACCGGATCAAGCACCACCGGCTCCGCCGCGACGAGCTCGCTGCGGTAACCCTCGCGCACATGCCACTTCTTCGCGGATTCTTCGGGGGAGAGGGGTTGTGTATCTGTAGGACGGGTCTGTGACCCGGCACTCTTCGTCCCGCCAGCAGAACCCGGGTCAGAGACCCGGCCTACAGCCAATCCACTTACCTCCACCTTCTCGAACGATCCTTCCAGCGGCGCGAAGTCATCGCAGCGTCGGCCAAAGAACAATTCCTTCGCGCCGGGCGCGGTGACGGGCAGTTCGGCGTCGATTTCCACCTTGCCGTTGAGCGTGACCTTCACCCGCGAACCGAGGCGCTCCAGCTTCACGTCATTCCATGAGCCGGGCTCGATGACGGTCTTGCCGCGCACGATTTGAGAGGCCGCGTTGCCGTTGAAGACGAAGAGCTTGCCGGGTTCGGAGTCCTTGTAGCTGCCACCGATGCCGAGATGATCGCCGGGTGCCTGATGATCGCCCTTTGGACCGCGGGAGATGAGGTAAGCGGTCACGGCGCTGACGTTGTTGGCCTTCGTATTCTTGAAGCGCATCGACGCGGACCAGTTTTCAGAATGTGGTGCAGTCCTCTGGACTGCGTCCTTCTGAGCAGCCGAGACGGCTGCACCACGCTTCTTCCGCTCCGCCCGCGAAACCGCTCGCTTTGCGTTCTCCTCCGCCACCTTGGAGATGTTCCAAAGTTTCGCGATGAGCGAAGGCTCGATGGCGCGGTCCCAGATCGTGATCTCGTCGAGCCGACCTTCGAGCCCCTGGCCGAAAAGCACCTCATCCTCGGATTTTCCGGCCTTGCCGGTCAAAACGGGCTTTTCAGAGCCATCGAGATGCACGCGCACGTTTTCGCCATCGCGGATGAGCACGGCGAAATGCCAGTCATCGGCAAAGAAAGTGGTTTCGGCTTTAGCCGAATCTGATCCTTCGGCTGAAGCCGAAGCTACTTTGTCTCCCCATTCGAGCCTCACCGTGTGATCCGGGAACTGATGCGCCTTCAAGCTGACACCCAGCGCGTTGATCAACTCGCCCATGCGGTCACTCGCGCCGCTTTCGTGACCGAGCCAGAACCAGAGGGCGACACTGGCTTGAGTTCCAAGTTTCAGTTTCGAAGTTTCAAGATGGCCTCCGGCGAGGTGGATGGAGCGATTGATCCCAAGTTCGTTTGAGAATGCGGACTTCTTGAGAATGGATTCGTCGCCATATCCCAAGCCAGAACCCACACCAGGTAGAAATGGCGCTGTCCGACCAAAGACATACATGCCAATCTCAGGTTGTTTGAAGTCGTTAATGAGTTCATGGCTGAGCCAACCTCTTTTTTGAGTGACGCTAATGCCGGGCTTTGGCGACAAATCCGACATCCATCTATCCTCATTAAGCGCCCAGTGTGCTTTTGCACCGCCAGTCTCGATTGCCAGCAAGTACGGTGAGGCATGAACTATGGTGATCTTACCGTTACCATCGTTCAAGGCTGTGAAATCGAAGCGTAACATATTAATCATTTTGGATTCAGCTTCTGGTTCCAAGCCAGCCGTCCGCGCAGGCCACGTCGTGTATCCGCCAAACTCATGTTGCTCGAGCGGGGGAATGTAACCTTCTGCTCCGTTCGCCAGCTCAATGTTGAAGTGTGTCCCGAATGACGATGCATCACGCAACTTCAACCCAGTGATCGCATATACCTCGTTCGGCAGCGTGGCGATGCTCAGGTCGCCGATGCGGATGGCTTGGAGCTTCACACTCGTCTTTTGCCGCTCGTGCAGAATCAGCGCCTCTCTCGCATACACTTCCTCTTTGGTCTTCGGCACATCATTCTCGATCTTCGCGGCGATGGGCTTGGCCCAAGCGAGGCGTTGTTCGTCGGGGACGCGGTAGTTCAGCTCCAGCGTTTTCTCGATCATGCCGAGCGGGGCGTGATCGACGTATTTCACGGTTTGCAGGGCCTTCATGGCGCTGTCGGCGACTTCGGAGGCGTATTGGTCGATGGTGATCGTCTTTTTCTCCGCGCCGTAGTCCATCCACATCTGGTCG
>JBKCXA010000682.1:0-3945 GCA_046316935.1 Prosthecobacter sp. | reverse complement strand
GCTGCGTGGCGAGGACTTCAAGCTGCTGCCGGACTTTGCCACCGGCGGCATCATGGACGCCACGGAGTATAATGACGGCCAGCGCGGCGGTCGCGTCCGCGTGCGGGCGAAGATCGAGCAAGGAGCGAAAAAGAACACGCTGGTCATCACGCAGATCCCGTTTGGCACCACCACGGGCGGCATTCAGGACAGCATTGTGGCCGCGAACGACAAGGGGAAGATCAAGATTGCCCGCGTGGACGACAACACGGCCGAAAACGTCGAGTTGGTGATCCAATTGCCCGCCGGCGCTGATCCTGACCAGACCATCCAGGCGCTTTACGCCTTCACGGATTGCGAGGTGTCCATCTCGCCGAACGCGGTGGTCATTTTCGAGGACAAACCGCGCTTTGTCGGCGTCACCGAGTTGCTGAAGGCCAGCGCCGAGCACGCAAAGGACCTGCTTCGTCAGGAGCTGGAGATCCAGCTCGGCGAACTCGAGGAAAAATGGCACTTCAGCTCGCTGGAGAAGATTTTCATCGAGAACCGCATCTACCGCAAAATCGAGGAGTGCGAGACCTGGGAGGCCGTCATGGCCGCCATCTGGAAAGGCCTCAAACCCTTCCTCGGCAGCTTCAAACGCGAGGTGAATGACGACGACGTGGCCAAGCTCACCGAGATCAAAATCAAGCGCATCTCCAAGTACAACAGCTTCGAGGCTGATGAGCACCTCAAGAAGATCGAAGACGACATCGAGGGCGTGCAGAAGAACCTCAAGCAGCTCACGAAGTTCACCATCAAGCACTTCGAGCGCCTGCGTGACACCTACGGCAAGGGCCGCGAGCGCAAGACCGTCATCGCTGGCCAGCTCCAGCGTGTGGCCGCCGCGGAGGTCATCATGCAGAACGAAACGCTCTACCTCAACGCCAAGGACGGCTTTGCCGGCACCAGCTTGAAGCGCGAAGGCGAGCCGATCTGCAAATGCTCGCCGCTCGATGACGTGATCTTCTTCACCAAGGAAGGCACCATGACCGTCACCAAGGCGGGCGAGAAGTTCTTCGTCGGCAAAAACCCGCACTATGTGAACCTCTTCAAGAAGGACGACCAAGCCGTGTACAGCCTCGTCTATCGCGATGGCCGCCAGGGCAACGTCATGGCAAAGCGTTTCCGGATCGGTGGCATCACCCGCGACAAGGAATACGTCCTCACCAAAGGCACGCCCGGCTCCACCGTGCTCTACTTCATCCGCCACGAGACCGAGGAGGAGAGCAACGCCTTCACCGCCGTCGTGCATCTGAAGCCCGCGCTCTACCTGCGCAATCTGACGATCAAATTCCCCTTCAACTCCATCGCCATCAAAAACCGCGACTCGCAGGGGAACATCATCACCAAGCACAGCGTCGATCGCGTCGTCCGCGAGCCGAAGGCCGGCGAGGGGTCGTGAGCGTGCGCTGAATCGACCGATTTCTCTGATCGCGATTCCGTGCTTCTATCCCCTCCATGACGTCCTCCGCCCTGCCTGCCAGTCTCACGCCCGCCGAGGTGGCTGTGGCGTTGAGCCAGCGGGAAGGTTTTATCTGGATGGACTCGTCCCTGCCCCAGCCGGGGGCTCTGAGCGTGCTCACCGCGGAACCTGTGGAGGTGCTGCGCGGCCACATCGAGCGTGACTGGAAGCAGGTCCGTGCCGCGCTGAGCCTGCCGCGTGCCACGCGCGGCGGCCTCTACGGCTGGGTGGGTTATGACGGGCAGTTCGTGCTCGGCGTTTATCCCCATGGCATGCTTTACGAGCATGACAGCGGGCGCTGGTCGGTCTTTGGCGATTTCAAATTCGAATCGTCAGGTTTGAAATGCCCCGAGCCTCCGCAGCTCGATTTCCGTCCGCAAGTGACGAAGGACGAGTTCACCAGCATGGTGCGAAAGGCGCAGGACTACATCGCTGCGGGTGACATCTATCAGGTGAACCTGTCCTACCCGTGGACCGCCGAATGGCCGGAGCAGGCGGACGCGCTCGCCCTGTATCTGCGACTCCGGGAGGTCTCACCCGCGCCTCATGCTGCTTTTTTGCAGCTCGACGGGACGGCGGTGCTGTCCGCTTCGATGGAGACGTTTTTAAAGATCGACGGCCGCCAGATTTCCACGAGGCCGATCAAGGGCACGCGCCCCCGTTACCTCGATGACGTGCAGCGGGATGTGGCCGCGCAAAACGAACTGCGGGCCTCCGAGAAGGAAAAAGCCGAGCTGCTCATGATCACCGACCTCGAGCGCAACGACCTCGGCCAGGTGTGTGACTTTGGCAGCGTGCAGGTGCCGGAGCTTTGGCGGGTGGAGAGCTTTGCGCAGGTCTTTCACCTCGTCTCGACCGTCACCGGCCGTCTGCGGGAGCACATCGACCACGCCGGAGCCTTCCGGGCCTGCTTCCCCGGCGGCAGCATCACCGGTGCGCCGAAAAAACGTGCCGGCGAGATCATCGCCGAGCTCGAAAAGCATCCGCGTGGCATCTACACGGGTGCCATCGGCTGGTTTGGCTTTGACGGACGCAGCCAGTGGAACATCGCCATCCGCACCGCCGTGCAAAAAGGCCGCGAAATCCGCTTCCACACCGGCTGCGGCATCGTCGCCGACTCCGTGCCCGAACTGGAGCATGAGGAAAGCCTGCACAAGGCGGCCGGCATTTTGAAAGCGGCGCGGTGCTGAAGGTTGCTGGCTTGGCGTCAGCAACTCACCGACAGGTTCTTCTCCTCAACAACGCAAACAGCCCAGCAATCATCAACAGCATGCGCGACGGCTCCGGGACGGTGGTGAAGGCCACGTTGAGGGCCTGGAGCTGGTCGAGATAGACGGGGATGAAGTTGTCGAAGCTCCACTGCGTGCCGCTGATGGTGGCGATGGCGCTGTGGGTGCCGACGAGGGCGAGGCGGCCCTGGTAAAAGGCAAACGTCGGGCTGCCGGAATCACCGCTCTCGAATTGGGAATCACCCGGTGAGGCTGGCTCGAAGGTGTAACCAGCGGCGAAGGTGTCGTTGATGCCATCGCCGCCGTACAGATCGTAATGGTAGAAGGCGGAGATCGTGTTCGTGCCGATGATGGTGCTGTTCGTCGTCGTGTCGTTGTGACCGTACATCAGCACCTGCAGGCCGATGTAATTCGTGAGCGAGCCTAACGCGAGCACCGGGTAGGCGGCGATGCCGTGGCCGGCGTTCAGCGGCGTGGTGAGCCTGCCAATGCTGAAGTCCCCCGGCATGCCACTGATCGGCGAGACGAGCCGCGTGGTGCTTTGCACCGTGTAGGAAACCACCGCGGCGGCGGGATTGCCCGGATTCGCGGCGAGCAGCGTGGGGCTGAGAAACTGGATGGTGCTGCCCGGTGTGTAGTGGCTGGCGAAGACGAAGTATTGATCACTGATCATCGCCACGCTGCGGGTGCTCAGCCCCGCGTCCCAGCCCACGCCGGACCAGTCCATGCCCGCGCCGATGAAGGAGAGGCTGCTGTTTGGCACCGGAGCCGTGGGGTAGCCACTGGCAAAGCGGTTGTTCGTGTTCGCGTCATAGCCCACGATGGTCAGTGCCTGCGTGGAGGCGCAGGTGAGCATCAGGGCAAGGCTGGCGGCACGAAGCATGGCCGTCGATTTTGACGCCAAATCGCACGGAGGCAACTCCGGGAAGCTTCAGGCCATCGCAGGCTTCAACTCGGTCGATGCGGCCGGTGTCATGCGAGCGGCCTTGGTGGCGGCTTGTGCATCCAAAACCTTCACGCCCATCGCTGCGAGCGTTTTCTCCGCCTGCGTGACGCTGCCGTTCCAGGAGGTAACGATGGGATAGACCTGCGCGGTGTTGGCGAGGAAGACGGAGCCGGGGATGAGTTCCTCGGGCGGGCAGAGCTTCTTTTGGCCGAGGCGGTAGATGGGCTCGACGAAGGGGGCGCGGAAGATGTAATCGGCCTCGATGTCGTCGGTCGTGAGGTCGGGGA
>JBKCXA010000681.1:0-6662 GCA_046316935.1 Prosthecobacter sp. | reverse complement strand
CACTGGGTAACGCGGTTTTGCGGACCGCTGGCTCGGCTCTTTGCCTTGCGCACGAAGGATGAAATGGTTCCCGCAGCCGGAGTTGCACCCGCACTGGACCGCTTCTGAGGCAGTTGTCTCTGCGTTGGACTACATGGGCATAAAACTGGCAACCCTGGATGGATTTGCACCATCAACTCCGCGCTTTAAAGGCGCGTGCTCTGCTGATTGAGCTACAGCGCTATCGTGATTGGTCGGTCCGGCTGAACGCCATGCGCGATAGCGCACGACCCAAAGCGAAGCCTACCTGCGTAGGCTGCGAAGCGGCCAACTTGCACCAGCATCTTCCGGGTTATGAGCCTGTTGCTCTTCCGCTGAGCTACAGACCAATGAAATGGTCGGATACCCCGGTGCTGCCCCGGGCTCCTCTTGCTTCCAAGGCAAGCGAGTGCTGCTGGCTCTCTCGTATCCGATGAAAAGTGGACGTGCGCCCCAGGCTCGCACTGGGTAACGCGGTTTTGCGGACCGCTGGCTCGGCTCTTTGCCTTGCGCACGAAGGATGAAATGGTTCCCGCAGCCGGAGTTGCACCGGCACCGCCTCGATCACAGCGAGGAATGCTGACTGTTACAATATGCAGGGTGTTTGAAATGGAGCCTCCGGTGAGTTTCGCACTCACATGTGCCTGTTTACAAGGCAGGTGCCTTTCTGGATCGGCCACGGAGACGTGGTTGAGTGTGGTGCTGCCGTCTCGGCTGCCGGGCAGGCTGGAAAGCCTGCCTCACACTCAATGAAATGGTGCTCTCACGAGGATTTGCACCTCGAGCCTCCGCCTTCGCGCGGCGGTGTGCATGACTCTTACACTTTGAGAGCTTCAAATTGGTGCGGCATGTCGGTGCTGCCCCGACGTGATGAGTTTGGAAGACTCGCATGTTACTGTTACATCAATGCCGCGTTGAAAATGTTCGCTGGAGTTGGAACGCCATGCGCGATAGCGCACGCTTCAACACGAAGTCATTTGGCGTAGCCGAAGGCAACCCGCCAACCTGATCGGGGCTTCAACCCGTTGCTCATCTGTCTGAGCCATCCAGCGTAAAAGAATGTAGCTGCGGCTTTAGCCGCACCGGATTGGGCTGAAGCCCAAGCTACTTTCAAAAAATGGTCCCTCGGCGTGGTGATGCTCCACGGTCTCCCGCTTATCGGGCGGGTGCTCTGCTGTTGAGCTACGGAGGGTTGGAAAGAATGTGGTTCAGCCGTCTCGGCTAAGCTTGAAGAAGCAGTCCAGAGGACTGCACCACACTCTTGAAATGGCTCCTCGGGTTGGGTTCGCACCAACGCGGCCGCTTTAACAGAGCGGCATCCTACTGTTAGATCACCGAGGATTCTGAAATGGTAGACTCGGACGGTAACGCTCCGTCGCCTGCCGGGTGCAAGCCGGCCGTGCTGCCTTCTATCACTACGAGCCCTTTAAAAATGGCGGTCCGTGCGGGTTATGCTCCCGCTACCTTTCGCTCGACAGGCGAGTGCTCTGGCTGATTGAGCTAACGGACCTTGAAATGGTTGCAGGGGTTGGAGTCGCACCAACCAAGTCGGGCATATGAAACCTGACAGAGCACTGGCTCTCCCTGCCTTTTGAAAATGAGACCATGGAGCACATGCGCTGACACGACCTACTGCGCCTAACCTGTGGCGCGGTGATCCTCTGTCGTGCCGGGCATGCGGCATGTGCTCCATGAAAAATGGCACGGCGGGTGGGTATCGCGCCCACATGGGCGGGTTTTGGAGGCCCGTGCATTGCTTGTCTGCCACCGCCGTGTTTGGAAAATCTGCGTTCTACCATCCAAGGGCACAGAGACGGCCATACCACCACACACTCTCCCCAGAGTCAGGCCACTGACAGGCTGCTGAACAAATCCTGCGGCGCATTTTGGGGCGGGGCGTCAGTGTCTGCTTTGTTGGCCGGTTTGGCGTTATCTCTTTCGATAGCGCCTGCACCGGCCGCCGCGCATCTACTGTCGCCGCGTTCCCAAACTGCTTCCACAGCCTTTGTTCAGCAGCCTGCATGCCGCCCTCTGTGCCCTTGGATGGCAGATCGGCCCCTGATGAGGGCGATCTGCCAATAAAGAACGAACACCGCTACCACGCGCGGGATGGAGTGGAGCTCACTCGATCGCTGGCGTCGTACCCGCAGGTGTTTCACGGCGGATGTTTCGGTGTTTATGGCACACCTCCCAGGGAAGCCGTTTGGGTCTGTGAAATTGGGACAAAAATCCCCCTCGTTCCTCGCCTTGGCATAGGAACTTTGCGTATTCGCTGGCTGTCATGGTTGACATTCGGTTGGAGGGTGCAAATCTGCGTTCAGGTTCTTGCTTGGTGTCTCAAAACGGCTCCTCCCGGAGTCTGCCTGGCGGCCTGGCCCCGGTGTCGATTGCAGTCGATGCCGGGGTTTTTTCGTGCTGTGAGGGGATAGCGGCGGTCAGGCCGCGGATGGGTTCATGAGGTCGGAATGAATGGGGTTGGGGTTCGATGACGAAACTGAAGGGGGAAAAAGAAGAAACCCTGCCGCCTTGGAGTGGGCGAGCAGGGCTTCCTTTGGGAAAACTGGCCTTTGAAGGCTAGGTGGGCGCAAATTCGCCCTGCTCGTGATGTGGGTGGTTTATGGAGAGACTCCAATCGCAGGCCGGGTAGGCGGGCATCAGACCTTTGCCAAGACCACCGAAGTGGCGACCGAATCCGGCGACCAAAATCTCTCCCGAACGCTCGTGGCGCCTGGTTGAGTTAAGTTGTGTCCGGTTCGTGTTCATGGCTTGTGTTGAAGGTAAACGCAGTCTGCCACGGCCTTATTAGACCGTCAACAGCAAAATATAATTTTTTCTTATCCGAGTGATTTCGCGTCGGCTTTTCATCCCTAGAACCCTAGAGGCTCAGGGAAACGCCTTCTCGAGGGCTTCAATATTGCCCTTCATGACACTGAGGAAGTCGCCGCCATCGGGGACGTTGCCGCAGGGATCAAAGACGAGGCTCTTCACGCCGATGGCGTCCAGCTTTGCCATGCTCTCCTTCGCGGGCTCACCTTCCCAGAGCATCCATTTCGCGGAATGCTTCGCCAAGATGGTTTTGAGTTCTTCCATCGCCTTGTCATCCGGAACCACTTCAGGTTCCCACAGCACGGCTTGCAGGTTCAACGCATAGCGGCGAGCGAGGTAGTGATACACGGGATGGGATGCGACGAGCGGCGCATTGGCAATGCGTTTGCCCACGGCGATCAATCGTGCGTCGAGGGCTTCGAGATCGCTCTTCAGCGCGGCGAAGTTCTTCTCGGCATCGGGCGTGAACTTCGCCAGGGCCGTCTTCACCGCTTCGGCTTGTTGAACGGCTTGTGTGAGGTCGAGCCATGTCGTGAAGGCGGTGCCGCTGTGGCTGTGTTCGCCGCCGGGACCGTGGCTGTGCGTGGAGTCCGCTTTGATCTCGATGTATTGCGCTTTGAAGGGGGCGGAGGTGTCCACGAGCTTCGATTGCGGCAGCGTGACCTTCTCCGCCCACTTCGAGTAGGTGGCGCCATTCATGAGGATCACATCGGCGCTTTGGAATTTCGCGATGGCTGCATCATCGGGCTGCCAGAAGGCGGGATCTTCATCGCCAGGCGCGGGAAAGACGACCTCGACGGTGCTTCCGCCGATGCGCTCCGCGAAATACTTGAGCGGATAATTGGCGACGAGGACTTGAGGCTTGCCGTTGGTGGCGGGCGCAGTGCTCGTGGCGGATTCGCGACCACAAGAAGCGATCAGCAGGAGGGGGAGAAGGGCGAGTTTTTTCATGGGGACATGGATCAGGGTGCCACAGGAGCATCAAACCAGCGGTTGTGCTCTTTGATGAGGTCGATGAGGCGCTCGACGGCTTCTTCCTCGGGGATGTTGAACTTCACGGCGGTCTTGCCGACGTAGAGATTGATCTTGCTGGGAGCTCCGCCGACGTAGCCGAAATCGGCATCGGCCATCTCGCCGGGGCCATTCACGATGCAGCCCATGACAGCGATGCGCACGCCTTTGAGGTGACCGGTGGCGGCGCGGATCTTCTGCGTGGTGGTTTGCAGATTGAAGAGGGTGCGGCCACAGCTCGGGCAGGCGACGTAATCGGTCTTGAAGATGCGCACGCCAGCGGCCTGCAGGATGTTGTAGCTGATGCGTAGCGACTGACCGGGTGCGGGCTCGCCATTGACGATGACGGCATCGCCAATGCCATCGCACAGCAGCGAGCCGATGTGTGTTGCGGCGGTGAGGAGATTCTCGGTGAAGTCATCGCCATCGGCTGGCTTCAGCGTGTCCTTGAGCAGGATGGGATGCTTCTTGTCGAGCTTCGCGGCGAGTAGGCGGTAGGCGGCGATGACACCAAGATTGAGGCCGTCCTGCACGGTGACGAGCTTTGGCTCCGCAGAAGCGTTCAGGGTCGCGATAGCCGCGTCGTTACGTGGATCGATCTCTGTGACGCCGCTGTCTTCGAGGACGATCTCCGGTTTGTAGTCGCCGAGCTTGTCCATCTTGTGGGCGACGGCATCCCATTTGGCCCGCGTGGTGAAAACAGGCACCGTTTCATGCCCGCCGAGCTTCACGCCCCCGATGGAGATGACCTGCGATTCACGGCGGACATAGTCAAACGGGTCGTAGCTGACCGGCGGGGCGTTTTGGATACGCTCGTGGTTCGCAGGCAATGCCGCGTTGTAGGGCTTCACAAGCTGCTGGGCCACGGGGATCTCGAAAATGGCGTCTTCCGTCAAAGAGACACGCACGGTATCACCGATCCCATCGGCCAAAAGCGAGCCGATGCCGATGGCACTCTTGATGCGGCCGTCCTCGCCATCGCCCGCCTCGGTGACGCCGAGGTGAAGAGGATAGTTCCAATCGGCCCCTTGCTCATCCAGCTTGGCCACGAGGAGGCGATAAGCCTCGATCATGACCTTGGGATTGCTGGCCTTCATCGAGAAGAGGAAGTTGTGAAAACCCTGCGCCCTGGCGATGCGGGCGAATTCGAGGGCGCTTTCCACCATGCCGAGCGGCGTGTCTCCCCAGCGGTTCATGATGCGATCGCTGAGCGAACCGTGGTTCGTGCCGATGCGCATGGCGCGGTTCAGGCGGATGCACTCCTTCACCAGGGGCACGAACTGCTCCTCCATGTAGGCCACCTCGGCGGCGTATTCCTCGTCGGTATATTCTTTGACGGCGAACTTCTTCTTGTCCGCGTAGTTGCCAGGATTCACGCGGACCTTCTCCACCCACTTCACAGCCTCCATGGCGGCATCAGGCTTGAAATGGATGTCGGCCACTAGCGGCACCTCACAACCGGCGGCACGGATGCCATCACGGATGTGCTGTAGGTTTTCAGCAATGACCCGCGTCTGCGCCGTGACTCGGACGATCTGGCAGCCAGCTTCGGCGAGCCCGAGCGCCTCCTTCACGCAGGCCTCGGCATCACGCGTGTCACTGGTGAGCATGCTTTGCACCACGATGGGAGCACCACCGCCGATTTGCACCTTGCCGACCATGACCGGGCGGGTTTCGCGGCGCTGGTAATTGTACAAGTCGGGGCAGTAACGAAGGACAGGATGGCTCATGGAGGTCGCAGCATGGCAAAAGGCCACCAGTTGGCAACGACGGGTGTTCGGCGGGAGCCGGTTGGAAGTGACGCTTGCTTCCCCGGCGGCATGCGGCATCACTCCGGCTCCTTTTTCAACCCCTCGACCCACCATGATCAAGCTCACCGGCATCGCAGATGAAGCAGGCGCGTCCCTCGACGTGCAAATCCAGGCCCACCAGGAACTCGGCTGGGACAGCATCGAGTCCCGCGGCGTCGAAATCGACGGCGTGAAGGGCAATTTGCATGAGATCCCCGACGCGGTCTTCGACAAGGTCGTGGCCCGTCTCGACGAGAAAGGCATGAAAGTGAGCGGTTTCGGCTCGCTGATCGGAAACTGGGCCAAAAAGATCACTGACGATTTTTCCATCACCGAGGCCGAAATCAGCCGCGCCATCCCGCGCATGCAGCGCCTGGGTGCCAAGCTCATCCGCGTGATGAGCTACGCCGTGTGCAAAACGGATGGCAAGGACGACGCGGAGCAGTTCGCCCCCGAGCGCATCAAGCGCATGATCGAGATCAACAAGCGCTTCGCCGATGCCGGCCTCACGGTGGTGCATGAGAACTGCATGAACTGGGGCGGCATGAGCCCCACCTATGTGCAGCGCATGGCGGAGGCCGTGCCGGGCATGAAGTGGGTCTTTGATACGGGCAACCCCGTCTTCATCGACGACCGCGACCGCCCCGGCATGAAGCAGGACGCATGGACCATGTACCAGGCCATCAAGCCCTTCATGGCCCACGTTCACGTGAAAGACGGCATCTGGGACAAGACCAAGAACGACGCCGTGTACACCTATCCCGGCGAGGGCGAGGGCCAGACGGAGCGTATCATGAAGGATCTCGTCGAGACCGGCTACTCGGGCTACATCAGCATCGAGCCGCATGTGGCCGTGGTCTTCCACGGTGCTGGCGCGGCCGATGACCTCAGTCCCGAGCAGAAGGCGACGGAGCAATACGACAGCTCCGTCAAATATGGCCGCCTGCTGGAGGCCAGGCTGAAGCGCCTCGGCGCGCAGCGGGGCTAACTTTGAGTATCACTGAAATCGGCGTCCGG
>JBKCXA010000680.1:0-6411 GCA_046316935.1 Prosthecobacter sp. | reverse complement strand
CACCCTCCCCGCTGAGGCCCCCCCGTGTCAGCTCGTCCATGGCTCCGACCCCGTCGCCCTCCGCCCTTGGCCACTCGCTCAAGTCCTCCGCAAACCGAGCAGCTCCCGCATGCGCAGCTCGATGTTCAACAGACTGGCCTGCACACTGGCGAGCCATTCGATGTCGGCTCCGGCGGGGTTTTGCTGCACGAGCTTGTCCGTGGCGTTCAGCGCGGCGGCGAAAAGAGGCAAGCTTTGCTCCAAATCGGTGACGAGGAAGGTCCACTCGGGCTTCGCGGCCTCGGAAAACTGGCGCAGCACGTGCACGAGGTGGGCACCTAGGTCTGCCACAGTAGAGAGCAGGCGCAAAACGGCCGGGCGGGTGCGGATTTCGTCGTTGAAGACGAGCAGGTTCTGGAAGCGGCGCAGTTCCTTTGCCAGCGCGGCGGAGCGGGTGGCCGGATCACTCGATGACGAGGCCTTTTCGGGCTTCGCGGCGGCTGGGGGCGCTTTTTTACCGGAGGCGGGCGTTTGGAAAGGATCGCGTCCAGGCTCCTTCGGCTGAAACGGATCGTCGAAGCCGGGGCTGTGCAGCGCATCGGCGGGCGAGCTTTCCTGGCGTTCGCCAAGGAGGAAGTGCTTCCGGCGGGCGCGGTTCTGGCGAAGGAGGGCGTTTTCCTCGTCCTTCGTGAGCTGCCACCGCGGCGCGGACACACGGACCTGCAAATGCCAGCTTTGGATGAGCACGCGCTGGTTGTCCTGGTTGAACCACTCGAAGAAAAGCAGGTTTTTCAGCCCCGGGGGCACCGGCAGGATGCTGGAGGCCTTCGCCGCGCGGCGTCTGGGGATCTTTGCCACGCGGTAAGAGGCGGTCATGACGCCGGTGTAGCCGCTCTGGAGCGGGGTGATGGCATCCACGCTGGCCTCGTTCATCTCCGGCAGGGGATTGTGGAAGTCCACGCGGCAGCCTGCGATGTCCCGCAGGAAGTTTCCCACCAGCTCGATGCGCACCGGCTGCTTCTGGCCCGTGAGGTGAAGCATGCCCGTGACCAAGCCCGGCACTTCATTCGTGAGGTAACCGCCGAGCACTGAGGATTCGAGACACACTATCATTTTGCTGAGGTACTCTAAGGGCAAGATTTTCAGGGCGCAAGCCACGCGGCTCATCCCGGCCAAAATGTGGCAGACCTTTTGCTTGTTGCAGAGGGCTTTCGGGTTAACCCCACGGCCCCCAAACAAACCAGAACCCAAAAAAGCCTATGAAATCCCTCGTGACCCTCAGTCGTGCCTTTGTCGAATTCGGACCCTTCACCAAGGCGGAAGTGCTCGACTTCAGCAAGCGCGGCCTCCTCCAGGACTCCGACTACCTCCGCGATGAAGGCAGCGATGCCTGGACGCCCTCCGCCGAATGGCTGACCGCCTCCAAGCCCGCGCCGAAGCTCAAAGTCGTGAAAGCCGCCGCTCCGAAGGCTGCCCCCGCTGCCAAAAAGACGAAAAAGGCCGCGTGAGGCAGGCTGTCGTGAGAAGTCAGAAGTCGTCGCCAGTTCAGTGTCACTTCTAACTTCTAACCTCTGACCTCTGACAAGGCTCCGCACCGCCGCTGGACTCTCCGGCGCACGCATGCCATGAAGCAGGCGTGACCCACGAAACCAAGCGCACCTTTCGCAACGAGCTCTGGCGCTCGCTGCCCGCGGGTGTGCTCGACACGCTCACGGCCACTTTTGGCATGCTCGTGGCCGTCCGTGTCTTTGCGATGGGTGACATGGCCAAGGCATCGTTCCTCGCCGCGACGAGCGGTGGCATGGTCACGAGCTTGTTTGTCGTGCCGCTGTTGCTTCGTGCGAAAAGCACCATCGCACGCACCGCGGCCAAGGTGCAGATGCTCGGCGGTGCGAGCATGGCGGTGAGTGCCGCGTTTCCCGAGTCGCCCACGCTTTACCTGCTGGGCCTTGGTCTCGGCATCTTCTGCTTCTCCATGCAGATCCCGCTGATGACGCAGATCTATCGCATGAACTACCCCGAGGCCGCGCGGGGCAAGCTCTACGCCATCGCGGGCGTCACGCGGGCCGGCGCGGCGGTGGCCTTTGGCTACGCGGCGGGCTGGCTGCTCGATCTCGATTTGAAAAACTACACCTGGCTGCTGTGGGCCTATGCCTTGAGCGGCTTCGTCAGCGGCCTGTGGACCTACGGCCTGCCCGCCACGCCTTGGCAGCCGGAGGAAAACGCCCGCACCAGCCTCTGGAGCGCCTGGCGCTGGGTGCGTGAAGATAATGACTTCCGCACGCTGCTCATCTCGTGGATGATGATGGGCGTGGGAAATCTCGCCGCCGCCTGCCTCTTCGTCGAATACCTCGCAAATCCCGCTCACGGCATCAACCTGCCGGAAAAGCAGGTCGCCTTCATCACCTGCGTGGTGCCCGTGCTGGCGAGGCTGCTCTTCTCGTATCCATGGGGTTTGATTTACGACCGCTTTCACCTCTTCGGCGTGCGTGCCACGCTGAATGTCTTCTTCGCTGCGGGCATCCTGTGCTTCTACCTCGGTCAAAGCGTCGGCTGGTGGACCTTTGGCATGGCGTTGTGGGGCATGGCCAATGCCGGCGGCAATGTCACGTGGGCGCTTTGGGTCACGAAACTCGCCCCGAAGCACGCCGTGGCCGAATACATGAGCGTCCACACCTTCCTCACCGGCCTGCGCGGCCTCGTGGCGCCCTTCCTCGCGTTCGCGATGCTCATGGTGATGACCTTCCAGACCTTCTCCATCGTCTGCGGAGCCGCCATCCTCTCCGCCAGTGCCTTCATCACCGTCCGTGCCCGCACCAGCGATCCCGAAACGAGCAAAAGGCTCAGGCCGGAGCGGCTGTGAAAGCGCCTGCCCTGAACGCCTCCTCGCTATGCTTGCCTCATCCGGCGGCTCGCGGGCGTCTTTTGAAGAAGACAAGCAAGGCGGAGAGCAAAACCAGCGCGATGATGGCGGGCATCTCCCACGCCCACGGCTCTGATGGCGCAGGTCCGGGGTCGATCACAGGCGGAGGCTGCGCCACCGGCTTTGGTGTGGGGTGAACGGCGGCCTGGATGCCGAGGCCGTATTTCTTCGATCCCGTCTCGATCCACCACTGCTTCATGATCTCGTCGAGGAGTGGGGCTGTGGGAGATTGAAATACATGCCCGTTCTTGTCCCGGTAGGGCTTCCAGGGCGATTCCTCCTCCAATGCCTCATTCAATGCCCATGCAGCCCACATTGAGTTCGGACTCGGATATGGACCAACCGTTTTTCCCGGGATGATATACGGTGGCATCGGGTTTCGATCATCCAAGATAAAACGTCCGAGCTGGGCGATTGCGTCCGGGCCACCAAAGGCCCCGAGTAGTTTGAAATAGCGCTCACGAAGGGGGTTTTTGGTGTGGTCCGTGCTGAATCCTTCCAACTTGTTTCCCAAAAACGTCGCATGATCTGGATGAGAGAGAAGGGCCTGCCGCACCCTTGACTCCACAGCATCCCATAATTCTGCTCTTTGCTCTCTGGCACGGCTAGCACTACGGAAGATGTGCCACAGCATCAGTAAATCATGATCTTTCGCGGCCTGATCGATCGAAGCGTAGTCTCCCTTTAAGAACTGCGCCTTGGCATCAGCCACCCGGTGGTCCAGTCTTATTTCTTCTTCAGACTGTGCGGCGTGAAGACTGTAGATCGTCAGCAGGATAAAAAAGCAGGCGATAGCATGTGGGAAGTATCGTTTCATAAAGTGATGGCTAAGGAGAGAAGTCTTCGTATTCGCGAATCTTGTCCCACTCCCATTTGATGAGGCGTTTGGGATTGAGGATCTGTTTCGGGCCAGAGCGGCCGGACATCAGGCGGGCTTCGTTGTCCGTGAAGCGCAGCGTTCCCTCATAGGTGGAAGTGGAAGTATCGATGAAAGCCTCCGCGCTATGGAGCAGTCCCATCTCATGGCCGATCTCATGCGCGATGGTAAAGAGAGTCTTGAGGGGGTAGGTGACGGGCCTGGATTTCACCCACAGGATGTTGAAGTTATCATTATCACTGGAGCCGGCAAAGCCATTGCAGGACGTCTTGATGAGAGCGGCCGTCATTCCAGCTTGCTCCTGCAAGGGGCTCGGCCAGGAATGGTAGATCAAATTACTCTTCTGGGGAGTGGTGCCGGAGGCGATCAGATAGACATTGATTGATCCGGCCACCGGATTACTAGCCGCTCTGATGGCCAGCTCCTCGGCTGAGTATATTTTAGACCGAACTCCATACCCCCACAAAATATCGAAGGTTTCATTGCCTGCACCGCGCGTATCAAGCGGTGGCGGTGAAGGGTCTCCCGGCACAGGCGGCGTAACAGGGATGCCCAGGCCAACATCGTAGGCTGCAGAGATCACACCGCGCACAGTGACATCCACTTCAATATTGGCCTGCACCTTGAACACGCTGTTGAGATAGCTTTCCGCGTCGGCCTCGCTGGGAATGTTCGTGGGCGTGTAGGATGTGCCCGCCAGGGCGATTGGATGGATGATCACCGAGAGGCGCTTCTTATCATACACGGCGAAATTAACGAACGTCTCCTCCACGAACTGCGGCGTGTCCGAGGGCAGCTTCATCACGCCCACCTTCAAATACGCCGGGCCGGTTCCGCTGGTGCCCCGGAATTTCGGGCTGGCATAGACGGGCGTCTGCGAATTCTGATGCACCACGGTCTGCGGTGTCACCGGGCCGTGCGCCTGATAACCGAGCGAGCCAGTGCCATTGCTAAAGTTCAGGTGGATCTCCCGGTCCTCCCCCTCTGGCAGCATGATCCAGGGGCGCGGGTCGCCATTTGCTGTGTGCGTCAGCGAATCGTAGGCCAGCTCCTCGCCGCCTTTCATGGAAACAGACAGCTCCATCCAGACGGATTCATTGCTCTGCCCATCCGCCAGGGTGGGCTCCAGCTTCTCCTCCCGGACGGCGCGTGCGCTGCCTTGCGCAATGGTGAATTTCTCAAACCGGGGAGTGCTGTATTGATGGGCGTAGCTCGGGTAGGTGACCACACGGTCAAAGGCCAGAAGGCGGCGCACCACGTTCCAGGGCTGGGTAGCCGTCGCCTGGCTGCTACCCATGGTGAAATACACATGGCCCAATTCCACGAAGTTCTTGGTTTCATTGGCACTTCCAGCGTAGGCCAGGCGCTGCCCGGCCCGCGCCTCCACCCGGCCGCTGGTATAATTCACCGAGCCAGGAGTGAGCGCGGGAGGGAAGGAGAGCTCACCAAACTTCGCGGACCAGCGTGCCTCATACAGGCCATAGGGATCCGTCTGAGAAGGGGTGTCGTAGTCCGCCCAGGTAATATAGGCACCAGTAGTCGTCGGTTGGTTGGGCGGTTCCGTCTTGTTCCAACTATTGGAAACGCCTTTCGAGCCAGACAAAAACCACACGTCTTTTTGCGTGCCGTCTCTCTCCGCCCAGGCCTCCCCCATTCCAGGCAGATCGGCATCGGACAAGGGATTCGCGCTTTGCTGGTATTCCTCGCCATCGAGAAAGCCGTCCCCGTCCGTGTCCGCCGCTTGCGGATTGCTTCCCAGGAGGGTTTCGTTCCAGTCGTTGAGCGTATCCCCGTCACTGTCGGGGTCATCGATCTTCCAACGGAAAAATTTGCGCGGGGAATTCCCCGTCAGCGCCTCGCCGCTGATCTCCTCCCCGTTGCCCCATTGATAGGGGGCGGCGTTATTGGCCATCGTGGCCGTGGTCCAGCTCCCTGGCAGCAGGGTGTCACTCACCTCCAACAAATAGCGGCGGCCCTGGGCGGAATCCGGCATGCGGGCGATGAAGGAATCCGGTCCAGGGCGCTCCACCGCCGGGGTGAGCGCTCCGGCCAGGCTGTAAGGCGCGTCCGCCACAAACGGATGGGACTTGGAGACGGACTCCTCGAAATTCGTGCGTCCGTCCTCATCATGGTCATCCCATTTCTGCGCTGCCGTGATGCCGAACTGCTGCTGCCAGGGATCGTGAAGCCCATCCACCGGGTTTAAATCCCGGATGATCACGATGCCCATGGGATGGCTGTCCACTTTTCCAGGGTTCGAATAATTGCGACTCTCGACCAAATTGATCCGCCCATCTCCGTCAGGGTCCAGACTGCCGGTGAAGGGGGCGATGCTGTATCGCTGCTGCCAAAGGTCATCCATGCCGTCATTGTCATTGTCCAAAGCGAGCACCGCCGTGGCGGGCAGCACCAGGAGAAACTGAAGGAGTTGTTTCATCTTTGTGCATTGCTTCTACCAGACAGCCCCACTCGCTCGCAAGAAACCATTCCCTTTGCGGCCTCGTGTCGAAACAAGTCCTGCCCGCGACCGGCCAGACCATCGTGGAAAGCATCATCGCCCATCCGCGCACGGACAAGCTGCGGGTCTATGAGCGCATCGTCTGTGCTCGCACCCAGCTTTTCAGCATTGCTT